>CALLDH010000222.1 GCA_937998345.1 uncultured bacterium
GGCCACCGTCCCACGGCCCCGGTCTCGGTTACGGCCCCGGCCACGGTGCCGGTCATGGTGCCTGCACGCCGTCTGCGGTTGCGATGGCCCATTGGGAGACTCGCAACAATAGGCTAGAAGCGGAGTGTGGAACTCTGGTTGCTCGCGCTTTGGGCTCTTTCGGGCGCCGCGCTTCTGTTCACGCACCTGCTGATGGCTTGGCGCGTGCTCGCGGGCCCCTTGGCTGCGCAGTGGCGCTACCTCGGCTTCCTCGTGCCGGTGCTCACTCCGATCGTTGCATGGCGCGGTGGCAATCGCCTCGGTCCGATCACCTGGGTTCTGTTCCTGGTGATCTACCTATCTGCGCGCATGGTCGAGGTCTGATGTCCGAGTCGCAGCCCCATCCGTTCGTGACTATCCGCGTTCGGCCCGAGCAGCTCGAGCTAGCGGAGCTGAGGCTCTGGGAGCTCGGGGCCTCTGGCCTCGAAGAGCGTGATGAGACCACCCTGGTGCGCGAGTCGGCGTCTGATGAGGTCGTTGTGATTGCAGCGTTCCCCGATGAGGCCGGGGCGCAGCACGCGCTGAAGGAGATCCGCGAAGAGTACGAAGCCGAGATCATCTACATGCCCGGCGAAGATTGGGCCACCGAATGGCGCCGCGGCTTTGGTGCGCAGCGCATCGGGAAGCGCCTCTTGCTACATCCCTCGTGGGAGGCGGTGCAGAGCACCCCCCGCGATGTAGTCCTGACGATCGATCCGGAGAACGCGTTTGGTAGCGGCGACCATGAAACGACTAGGCTCGTGTTGCTTATGCTCGATCAACAGGTTGCCGGTGGCGAGCGAGTTCTCGACGTGGGTTGTGGTAGTGGGGTCTTGTCGATCGCCGCCCTTCTTCTCGGCGCTGCTTCGGCGATGGCCGTCGACATCGATGAGGATGCCGTCGTCGTTGCGCGCCGAAACGCGGAAATCAATGGCGTTGCTTCGCACATCGAGGTTTCTGCTCGTCCGTTGTCAGACCTTGAAGGCGCCTACGACATCGTTCTCGCCAACATCGAAACGCGGGTCCTGGTCCACATGCCTGGTCAGCTCCAGGCGCGCATCGCACCCGGCGGTCTGTTGGTAGTGAGCGGTATCCTGCGTGCCGAGCGGGACGAGCTGCTCGCCGCCTACGCCCCGATGCGGCTCGAGGAATGCCTCGAAGAGGGCGAATGGTGCGCCTGTTTGCTGAGGCCGGTGAGTCCGTGACGGTCCGCAGGCTCTACGTGCCCGATCTGCCGGAGGCGGGTGGGGCGGTCACCCTGGCGGAGGCGCCGAGCCGCCATGTTCGGGTGCTTCGAATGCGTGAGGGCGACGAGGTCGTCCTCTTCGACGGCAAAGGCCGAGCCGCCCCGGCCCGGTTGGAATTCGTCGGTGACGAGGTTGTGTGCCAAGCCGAGATGCCTCGTGCGGCCGAGACGAAGCGCGCGCGTGTTGTCCTGCTCTTGGCGGTGCCCAAAGGCTCCAAGCTCGATGACTGCGTGCGCATGGCAACCGAGCTCGGCGTCGACGAAGTTGCGTTGATGCAGACGGACCGGACCGTCCCCCGATGGGACCCGGAGCGAGAAAGATCGCGCATCGATCGACTGACGCGAATCGCCAGCGAAGCCGCCGCTCAGTGCGAGCGAAACGATGTCCCCATCATTCACGGCCCCCAACTCTGGTCCGCCTGGCTGGACGGGATGCCCTCGGAGGCAGCGGGGGTCCTCTTCGGCGCGCGAGCCCAGGGGGCGCTGAGCTTCGATGGTACCCCTGAACAAGTATGGTGTGCCGTGGGGCCCGAGGGTGGATTCACGGACGCTGAGATCGCGTCGTTCGAAGAGGCGGGTTTTGCCGTTGCGAGCCTCGGAACCTGGGTCCTGCGGGTCGAAACGGCCGTACCCGCTGCGCTGACAATCGTCCGGGACCGGCTCGAGCCGCTGTGACAAGCTCGTTGACACGCCGGCGAAACCAACGCCACCATTGCACGGAATATGTCGGTACTCGCCTCTCTCCTGGTTCGTGACAAGGCGATCCCTGTCGACCGGGTCCAGGAAGCGATCCAGGAGCAAGTCATCCGTGGTGGCAATCTCGACACGGTGCTGCTCGAGCTCGAGTGCCTGAGCGAGAACGAGATGAACGCGTACTGCGCGGCAGTCTACGGACTCCTTCCGGCGACGCGCGACGAAGTGATGCAAACGCCGATCAGCACGATCCGTGTGCTGCCCCGGGAGTTCGCCGTGCGGCACCGGCTGATTCCCGTTGCGCGAACCGAAGATGCCGTCGTGCTCGTCGTCGACCGCCCCTTACCAGACGCGACCCTTCGCGAGATCTCATTCGAGCTCGGGATCGACCCCGTGCAGCGTATCGTTTCTTCGGTGCGGGTCGAGGCGGGCTTGGCTAGCCACTACGACATCGAGATGACGGCGCGGATGCGTCAACTCAAGGATCGGTTGGACGTCGCTGACGCCGGCTCGATTCCTTACGTCGCCCCCTTTCAAGGGGTGGGAAAGCGCAGCTCGCTCCCGCCGAAGAAAGAGATCTCTGGCTCCTATCCGCGAGTCGAGTCCTCGATCCCAGCGCCGGTTGGCATCGCCGATACGGAGCCTCCGCCGGCCATCCTTCCTCAGATCGGCTCTTCGGTTCCCGCGGGTACGTTTCGAGACTCCGATCGAGCGAAGCCTCAGCGCAAGCGCTCAGAGCCTCAATCTGGTTTTCTCAACGCCACCCGATACAGCCTGCCCCCAAGGCCCCCAGAGATTCTGGGAAGGCCATCGTCGCGGCCCGCACGGCCCCCCGCCCACCAGTCGGCACCCGCTGCCCACCAGTCGGCACGCCCCGCCCACCATTCGGCACGCCCCGCCCACCATTCGGCACCACCCACCCACCATTCGGCACCACCCACCCACCCAGGCAAGGCGTCCGGTTGGCAACCCGCGCCCGCCCCAGCTCCGACACGCCACCGGCGTTCGGCGCCTCCGGACCCGAGGCGTGACAACGACGGAAGCGCGATGACCCACGACGTCGTGTCCCTTGGTCCGCACGCGCCATTCTCGGCGCCACCGAGTTCCGACATCGGCCCCGCCGAGCGACGCTGGGAGCCAGCCCCTCCGCCGCCCGCGTCCCGCGAGCCACTTCCAAGCGTCATCGTCGACGTCGGCGACGAGGTCGAGCAGCTGGTAGCCGCGCTCCGCGACGCTGGCCCTGAGGACGAAATGGTGATCCTTCCATTGCTGGCAGTCGGCGAAGCCGCGCTTCCAGCCCTGGCTCGTGAATTTCCGGGCAAGCTGTGGTTCGATCGCAACGAGCCCCATGCGCAGATCCCGGCAGGTCGGGACGTGTCGCCGATCACGAGGACGTTGGTCGCGTTTGGGCAGCGATCGGTTCCGTATCTGATCCCGCTCCTCGACGATGGGGACGCAGACATCCGTTACTATGCAACCGTCCTGGCGTCCGAGTTCGTCCATCCCGACCTCCTGCAGCCCATCGGGCGACGCTTGTTCGACTCCGACCCCGGGGCTCGTAGTGCGGCCTATCGGGCGTTGAGTGTCCTCTACGCCTGTGAAGTCGAGTTCATGCAACTGATCGAGCGTCTTCGAGCCTCAGCGCGCGACGGCCGGAAGCTGCAGCCCCAAGTGACCTCCATCGAAGCGCTCGGCAGGTTGCGCGACGCGGATTCGTTCGAGTTCTTCGTCTCCTTGCTCGAAAGCCCGGAGGTCGCGGTCATCCGCGCCGCCCATGCGAGCCTGGTGCGCCTGAGTTGCCAAGACTTCGGCACTCACAAGAAGAAGTGGACCGCCTGGTTCGACAAGCATAACCCACAGCATCGTGTCGAATGGTTGATCGCTGGGCTCATGCACACGGACGAGCGTCTTCGGCGGCGCGCCAGCGACGAGCTCAAACACCTCACACAGGAATACTTCGGGTACGACCCCGGGGCTTCGAAAAAGGAGCGCGAAGCAGCCCAGCAGAAGTACCGGGTTTGGTGGCAGCGCGTTGGTTTTCGCATGTTCGTCCGGCCGGAGCCCAACGGTTCTGGCCAGGCGCACGGCCAGTGATAGACTTCGGCCTCGTCGAATGAGAATCCCGAGGCTGCTGGCAATACTGGGTCCTGCGTCCGTTCTTTATGTTCTGGCGGCGCGGGCCTCTTCGAACGCTGCGCCATCGCCCGAGTGGCTCGTGGCGCTGCTCTCGCTCGGGCTCTCCCTGACCCCGATCGCGGTGTCTGTGGCGAGATCGAGCAGCCGAGGCGCTTCCAGGCTGGCAGTCATGGGGGTGGGCCTCGCCATTGCCACCGCCTCGGCGGGCACGGCTTCGCATCTTCTCGACCGCACGCATGACATCGCATGGCTGGTCGTAGCCCTTGTGATGCTCGACCTCGTCCTGCCGCGCGAAACCGGGAGGTTGGTTCGCTCAGGCGCTCTCGGCGGCTTCGCCTCGGCAGCGCTCCTAGGCGCGGCGTTCACGCAGGAGGGTCTGCTTCCGGTTTCGACCTTTGGCGTCGTGGTGGTCGGAGGCATGCTTGCGATCGGCGCGCTTCACCAGATCTTGCTCGTCGGAAGGGGTCATGCGGTCGAGGGCGCGCTGTCGGGCATCGCGCTCGTGACCCTTGCCGTCGGTCTCGCCTACTCGTGGTTCGGTCCGTTTGGCGGCACGTTGGCGACCATCGTCGAGTTCTCGGTTGCTGCGCTGCTGTGGCTCGGGCACTTGGCGTGGCTCGACCCGCGATGGCGGTCATTGCGGCGTGTTGGCGTGCCCGCGGTCGCTGCATCGGCGTCGTGCGTCGTCGCGACGTTCGCGTTCGTGCCGGATGCTCCGCTGCAACGCTGGCAGCTCGGCCTACTTGCGCTCGGCTCGGGACTCCTCTGGTGGGTGACGTTTTCGTTCGCGCGACGACTCTCGAACCGCGCGGTCTGGAGCAGGTCCGGCCGACTCGCAGACGGCGCCGAAGCCGCCCGGTGCAATTTGGTCGGCGGCGCCACGTTGGAGGAGCTCGCGCTGGGGGTCCTCGTCCCGTTGCATCGGGCGTTCGGTGATGCCCACGGTTTGCCTGAGCTGTACACCTTGGAACCGCCGCTCCGGGCCAGGCTGGATGTCGGCGATCGGCTGAATCTCAGGTCAGCGGACGCCCCTTCCGCGGTGATGAGGGTCTTGTTCAACGACGATCACCAGGGCATTCTCGATCTCGCGGGCCTTCGCACCCAGGTGGTCCGAGAGCCCTCCGTTCGAGAGGCCGTGGATGCGATGGAGAGTGGATCGATCGGCTGCGTGCTGCCGTGCGTGCACCTCGACCACATCGAAGGGTTGCTGCTTCTCCCCTTGCTCGACCGATCGGAAACGCTTTCTCGCGTCGAGCTCGAGGAGCTCCGCCGGCTGGGCGATTCGCTTGGAGGCGCACTCGCATCGGCGCTCGCGCAACGCCGCGCGGACACGCACATTCACCAGCTGTCCTCATTGAGGCGCGACGCCGAAGATCGTATCACCACGCTCGAAGGAGAGATTGAACAGCTCCGCGGGCAATGCGACGTGCTTGGACGCGGCATCGCCGAGGATCAGACTCTGCACGTGGCCTACAGCCAAGCGATGAGGCGCGTGCAGACTCGTGCGATCGAGCTGGCCCCGATGACCAATCCGGTCTTGCTCATTGCGCCTGCGGGTTCGCCGGTGTTGCCCGTGTCCCGTTTCATTCACGACCGCGGGCCACGCTGGGAAGCGCCGTTCGTCGTGGCGGATTGCTCGGCCGCGCCGCCCGATCAAGTCATGAGCCTGCTGTTCGGCTCCGAGCGCGAGCGCCATACCGGTTGGTTTCAATCCGCAACTGGTGGGACGCTGCTCCTGCGTGACTTGCCGGCCCTGTCCAAGCCTGCGCAGACGCGCCTCGCCGAAGCGTTGTCGGCGCAGAAGAGCGCACCGAGCGATGACGATGATCCTCGACTCGTTCGGCCCCGAATGATTGCGACGTCCCGGGCACCGTTGAGTGAGCTGCGATGGCGTAGCGCGCTCGAACCCGACCTTGCGGCCTGTTTCTCCGGTCCGGCTCTGGCGATTCCGCCCTTGCGCGAACGGCGTGAAGACGTGCCCTCGCTCGCGCTGCTCGCCATCGACCGGGCGTGCCGCGTCCTGGCGCGCGACCCGGTAGGTATCGAGCAGCAAGCCATGGAAGCCTTGGTCGACCACGACTGGCCCGGTGACGTCGCCGAGCTCGAGCTGGTGATTGAGCTTGCGGTGGCAAAGGCCTCCGGCAAGACCGTCGCATTCTGCGACCTTCCACCGCTGGCGTGGCCAAGTACCGGCGACGGCGAATCGTTACGCGGGACCTATCTCGAAGTGGAACGCCGTCTGCTCGAACGGGCTCTCCTTCGATCCGGGGGGAACAAGAGCGAAGCCGCCCGAATGCTGGGGCTGAAGCGGACCACGTTCCTCGACAAGCTCCGGCGCCATGGCCTGGAGCAGCGGGCGGTGGGTTGAGGACATGCGTTCGATCCTGCTCTGGGACGTCATGGGCACCCTCGTGCACGATCCGTTCTTCGTCGAGATGCCGGCGTTCTTCGGAATGACGTTTGACGCGATGCTCGAAGCGACGCATCCGAGCGCATGGGTGGAGTTCGAGCTTGGCGAGCGTTCCGAGGAGAGTTTCCTCGAGAGCTTTTTTGCCGACGGCCGCGACTTCGATCGACCTGGCTTCGTCGATACGGTTTGCTCGTCGTACCGGTGGCTGCCTGGCCTCGAAGAGCTCCTCGCGGAGCTACGCGGGGCCGAAGCCGTGATGCACGCGTTTTCGAACTACCCGGTTTGGTATCGGCTCATCGAAGAACGCCTCGGTGTGTCGCGGTTTCTCGATTGGACTTTCGTCTCGTGCATCACCGGACTGCGAAAGCCGGATCCGGCGGCGTACACGCACGTGTTGAACGAGCTGGGCTTGCCGGCCGAGCATTGCGTGTTCGTCGACGATCGTCCCAGCAACTGTGAGGCCGCGCGGCAAGCCGGGATTCGCCCCGTGCTGTTCGAAGGGGTTGGTCCACTGCGTGCGTCGCTGCGTGACGCAGGGGTGTTGTAACTACTCCACGTGGTTCTTCGCCCACCAGCGTTGGTAATTTTGCTGGGCGGCGACGAAGTCAGCCCGCTCGGCGGTTTCCGACAGCTCCCGAGAGAAGCGCGTCAGATGCCAGAGCTCGCGCGACGCCAGCACGCGAATGTTGGCGCGGCTGTCACCGAGCCCTTCGATGAGCCATTGGACGCGAATCTCGTGGCCGCGCTCAGAGAGCCACCGGAGCCAAGGGTCACGGGAGAAACCGAAATCGTGGGCCGTGAGCACCCTGAGGCCCACCCGGCATGCTGTGGCGATGCCCCGATCGGCGTCTGACAACAGATCGACGAACAAAGGTGCCGACGATTCGTCTCTCAACTGGGTCAGCGCTGAGATTGCGCGGCGCCTCACAGCGAGCGGCAGAGCGATGTCGGACGCACACCGCCTGAGCTCGGTCAGGGCGCTCCGGTACACGGGCTCGTGCTGGTAGGCGCTCAGGAGATGCAGAGCGACGCGGCGACACTCCCGGTCCTCGTCCAACGAGACCTGCATCAGCGGCTCGATGAGCTCTGTGCTCGTGTATGCAGCACAAATGACAGCCGCATAGTACCGGACGTTCGCACTCGAGTGACGCATCAGACGTTTGAGGTACGGGATCGCCTCGCCTTCGAACGCTGCGAGCGCTGCCGTGGTCGCCGAGATCTCCTCTGGGCGAGGAAGGCGCGAATCGGTGGCGAGGGAAGGGCGCCACAGTGGGCCGGGGAAGCTTTTCGCGAGCTCTTCGAGTGCGAAGTTTCCGAGGGGGAGGAGGCGCCTCACCACCGGAGCGATCTGGTCGGGATTAAGCTCGACCAGTCGTTCGACGAGGGAGCGCGCCTGGTCGGCCGGGGTCTCGTTGGGCGCATCGTGGGCGCGCGAGCTTTCCTCGGCGGGGGCGGGCGCCCTTGCGCGGACCCGGGACCCGCCATCCTCGACGCCCTCGTCTGGGCTCCCTGGAAGGACGCCCGCCGGGAGCGAATGCTTTCGCCTCTGCCCAACCATTCAATGCTTATACCAGCTCGGCGGCGTTTTTTGCGCGACCGGCTAGTCGCCGCCTGTTTTTGCGGGCAAACTGCCCGTCCATGTACAGGATGGTCGTTCGCGAGCTCGGAGGTCCGGCCTCGCTAGAGCGGGAGGAGCTCGGCGCCGTTCCGGCGGATCCGGGGCAGGTCGTCATCGATGTCCGCGCCACGGGCTGCAACTTCTTCGACATCCTGATCACGCAAGGCAAGTACCAGGTCCGTCCGGAGTTGCCGTTCTCTCCGGGCGCGGAGGTGGCGGGCACGGTCCGCGAGGTTGGCGAAGGGGTCCGGCGCTTCTCGGCTGGTGACCGCGTGAGCGCGTTGTTGGAGCACGGCGGCTTCGCCTCGACGTTGGCCTCCCCGCAAGAGCGCGTCTTCCCCATGCCTCCGGAGATGACATTCGAGGAGGCCGCCGCGTCGGGCCTCGTCTATCAGACCTCTTATGTCGGTCTCATCCACCGGGCGAACTTGCGGAAGGGGGAGACTCTCTTGGTGCACGCCGCGGCGGGCGGCGTGGGTCTCGCGGCCGTTCAGATCGGCGTCGCGCACGGTGCGCGCGTGATTGGAACAGCCGGCACTCCCGAAAAGCTCGCTCTCGTGAAGCAAAACGGCGCGGACGTCGTCATCAACTATCGGGACCAGGACTGGGTCGAGCGGGTCAAGGAGTTGACCAACGGACGTGGGGCCGACGTGATCTACGATCCGGTTGGGGGAGACACGTTCGACCTCTCGACGAAGTGCATCGCGTTCGAGGGCCGGATCCTCGTCATTGGGTTTGCAAGCGGGCGAATTCCATCAGCGAAGATGAACCGCGTGCTCGTGAAGAATTTCTCATTGGTGGGGCTGCACTGGGGGCTCTACTTCGAGAAGAATCCGAAGGTGCTCCAGGACGCGCAGGAAGCCCTTTCACGCCTGTATTCAGCTGGCAAGATCGCGCCCCTCGTCTCGGCGACCTATCCGCTTGCCGAGGCCAAAACCGCGCTAGATGCACTTGGGTCCCGAAAGACGACGGGAAAGGTGGTCTTGATTCCTTAGCTCTCGCCTGCTTTGGCGTCCGGAAGAGCCGCCTCGCACCGCTCGATGACGGCATCGATCACGCCCGCATGGCTGCCGAGCGGGGCCGCCATTGCGAAGGTCACGCCCTCGTAGCCCTCGGCGGCCTCCGCGACCAGTCGTGGCAGGTCCTCGGTGACGTGCCGGCCAGGTGCGAGCATGAACGGATGCACGACGACCGTGGTCGCTCCTTGCTCGACGCAGCGAGAAAAGCCGTGTGCGACCGTTGGCTCAGCGATCTCCATGTGTGCGGGCTCCACGATGCTTCCGGCGCCGAGTCGTTGCTTCACGAGCCCGACGACTTCATCGAGCAGCGCATTGGCTTGGGCCCGCCGGCTGCCGTGGTCGATCAGGAGAACCGCGCGGCGCTCGCGAGCTTGGCGCGCGTCTGCTTCGGAGCTGCCCATCGGGAGTATCTGGGCCTCCGGTTCACGGGTGTCAAGAAGCGCCGCAGCCCGGGTTGTGTATTAGATGCAATCGGAGAGCGCCCGCTTCACCGACGCAACGTAGGAGCCGCCGAACAAGTTGACGTGCACCAGCAAGGGATAGAGCTGGTACACAGAGATCCGCTCACCGGCTCCAGGGGCGAGCGGCCACGCATCACCGTATGCCGCAAACACGCGTTCGCTGAACCCGCCGAACAGTCGCATCATCGCGAGATCGATTTCACGGTGCCCGCCGTAGACGGCGGGGTCGATCAAACAGGCTCGCCCCGCCTCATCGACATGGAGGTTCCCGGCCCAGAGATCGCCATGAAGGCGTGACGGCGGCTCTTCGGGACCGACGCGCTCCGGAAGAACGAGCCGCAGGGTATCGAAGCTCGAGCGTGTTTTCTCGTCGATCAGTCCGCGGTCGGTCGCGAGGCGCAGCTGAGGCTCGAGCCGCGACGCCCAGTAGAATGTCGGCCAATCGTTCGCCACGACGTTGGATTGCGCGAGGCGCCCGATGAAGTTGTCGTGGTCGAGTCCGAACGACGGCGCGCCGAACGCGTGGAGCGCTGCCAGAGAATGCCCCAGCGCTTCGTCGAAATCCGGACGGCGCTTGGCAGGCATCAGTAGCTCGAGCGCCAAGAACGCAGGCGAATCATCGGACACCGCGAGGACTCGGGGGATGCGAATCGCGTCTGCTTCCGCAAGCCAACGAAGCCCACGCGCCTCCGCCTCGAACATGCCGGCCGGCGGGCTGGGGTGCGTCTTGACGAAGATGCGCTCGCCCGTGCCCAGCGAAACTTCGAAGGCCTCGTTGATGTCCCCCCCGCTCAGTTGCTTTGCGCCCCGTACCCTCGTGCCGAGTCGTTGCTCGAGGCGGGCGCATAGCTCCGGGATCATCGAAGGTGATTCTCCCGAATGTGTTGCAACAGCCCCCTGCACGCCGTTTCGCAGATATCGAGCACCGTCTCGAACCCGTCGCCTTCGCCGTAGTACGGGTCCGGAACGTCTGCATCGCGGGGCGAGTCCGGGTCGTAGTTCCGGAAGAGTGCGACCTTGGCCTTGCCCGCCTCGTCGGGTGCCAGCCGAAGGAGGTCCCGGTGGTTCGCCCGGTCCATCGCCACGACGTAGTCGAAGTACACGAAGTCCCTCGGAACCACGCGACGAGCGCGTCCGGTGAGGTCGATCCCTCTGCGGTTGCCCGCGGCGGTTGCGCGGCGGTCCGGGGGCTCGCCGACGTGCCAGTCTCCCGTTCCTGCGCTGTCGATCTCGATCTTTCCGCTGAGTTGCTCTTCTTCGAGCAGTCGGCGCATCGCCGCTTCCGCCGTTGGCGACCGGCAGATATTCCCGAGACACACGAAACAAATACGAACGGGCATGGCTAGGGCGTCAGTAGGACCTTCCCGATGTTTTGGCCAGCCTCGATGTAGGCATGTGCCTGTGCGGCCTGTTCCAAAGGAAAAGAGCGGTCGACGTGTGGCTTGATGTCGCCCTGCGCGTAGAGCTCCAGGAGGGCCGTGAACGCTTCAAAGGTCAGCTCCTGCTCATCCCAGAGGTGCCCCATGTTGACGCCGGCAACGCCCCTGTTGTCATGCATGAGCCTCACTGGCGTCCACCAGGGTAGGCGCGAGAACTGCGCGACCACGTGTGTCATTCGCCGTTTTCCGTACTTGGCCATGTTCGCCCAGCCAAACGGAATCAACAGACCGCCTGGCCGAAGTAGCGAGTAGCCCTTCTTCCAATCGCTGCCGCCGAGCGCATCGAGAACTACGTCAACGCCGCGGCCCTTGGTCAGCTTCTGGATCTCCTTCACGTAATCGACCGAGTGATAGTCGATCGGGTAGTCGCAGCCGTTTTCCCGGACGTATGCGTGCTTGCCCTTCGACGCTGTCCCGTAGGTCGTCACTCCGCCGACGGAACGACAGAGCTGACTTGCGGCGGTGCCTACGCCCCCTGCAGCTTGGTGAACTAGAACGTGGTCGCCCTCTCTCACTCGAAACACGTTGAAGAGCATGTGGTAGGCGGTCAGGTACGTGACCGGAAGCGCCGCACCTTCCTCGAACGTCATCTGGTCCGGCATTAGGTAAGTTTGCTCTGCGGCGGCACAAACTGTGTCGGCGTATCCACCGAATTGCGTGATCGCGATCACGCGTTGACTTGCGCTCCTGTCCGCAACGCCTTCGCCGACTGCATCGATGACGCCTGATACTTCGTATCCGACTACCATCGGGGGCGGGGGCGCGTCTTGATAGAGGCCCTGCCGTGCCATGATCTCGGCGAAGTTGATTCCCGATGCACGCACGCGAATCCTGACCTCACCCGGGCCGGGTGTCGGGTCGTCGTCCTCCCGGACTTCGAGAACATCGGGCTTACCGTATTTAGGAATCCAGACTGCTTTCATATTGGGTTACTCATTGCAGCCAGGACGATGTCAGGTGTGCCTAGCACGTGTTAGGCTTAGCTCATGGACGTCGTTCTAGCACCCGACATCTACGTCAACGCTTCGATCGCGCTTGGTTCTCCGCCTGAGCACGTGGTTCGGCGCGCCTTCGGGGGCTCTGGCAAGCCGAAAGCTTCGAGCTGGGTCATCGAGCGGATCGAGTCGATGCTCCACGCGATTCCCGAGTTCAAGAGCGATGCCGTCGCGCAGCAGATGACGACCATTCGAGGTCTGGTGGACCTCGTCGAGACGGGCGAGTTCTTCATCGAAGACTGGGACAAGGCACTCGTCGCGCTCGCCAAGGCTGCTGGCGTAGGTCGAGTGCTGACCGATCATCCCGACCTTCTTGCCTCCAAGAGCGTGGACGGCGTCGAGTTCGTCTCGTCGGACACTTGGCTCGGCGAGCAGGCCACCCCTCCCCCACCGCCGGTTGGATAGCCATGTCCGACCCGTTTCTTCCGCAGAAGGATGAGATCAGGCGGCGCTTGGAAGGGCGCTACGTCGGCGCGGTTCCTCACAACCAGGCGTTGAACCTTCGCGTCGTCGATTACATGCCCGAGCACTTGTGCCTTGCGCTTCCGTACCGCGAAGACCTCGTCGGAAATCCGGAGACGGGCGTGCTTCACGGTGGCTGCATCACCAGCTTGATCGACGCCACGTGCGGCGGCGCCGTCATCATGTCGCTCGCAGCTCCCCGGCGCATCGCGACTCTCGACCTTCGAATCGATTACGTGCGACCGGCGCTTCCCCATCAGGAAGTCATTTGCGACGCGCACTGCTACAAGGTCACCCGGCACGTCGCTTTCGTCCGCGCGGCCGCGCACCATGGTGACAAGGCGAGCCCTATCGCGACCTCCTCTGGCACCTTTATCGTCTTTCGCGACGACGGGCGCCGCGGCGAGGGTGGAGAGTCCCAGTGAGGCTACGCGATGCAGTCACGGCCGTTCGCAAAACCGGCGACTTCACGGCAATCCAACAAGCCATCCCGTATGCCCGCTTCATGGGCATTACTGCGGAGCTGATCGACGGCGATGTGATCGGCCGAATGCGCTACTCTGACCACCTGGTTGGCAATGCGTCGGTCCCAGCGTTGCACGGCGGCACGCTCGGCGCGCTGATGGAGTCGACGGCGATCTTCAAGCTCCTGTGGCACGGAGAGACGACCGCAGTGCCCAAGACCATCAACATCACCGTCGAATACCTCCGGGGTGCGCGTCCTGAGGACGTTTTCGCCCGTGCGGAGTTCACGCGTCACGGACGGCGGGTCGCCAATGTGCGGGTCTTCGCGTATCAGGATGATCCGGAGCGCCCCGCCGCAGTCGCGACGGCGCACTTCCTTTTGGTCCAAGACTAACGCGTCCACATGACCACGCAGCCGATTCATGGACTCAGCAACGCCCAGTTGGTAGAGCGCGCACGAGAGCTGCTGCCGCGCGGGCACGGAGTTGCCCGTCGCATCCATCGCCAGGTGATGCTCGAGGGGCGCTTCGAGCCGGAGGGCTTCGGGCTCGGCCCTCGAGCCAGCGGAGCCTGGCGCTCGGCGTTCTCGTTCGATCTTCCGGAGGTCGTCACGGTCCAATCCGACCAAGGCGATCACGGCGCGACATCGAAAATGGTCCTGCGCCTACGAGACGGACTCGAAGCAGAATCTGTGTGCATTCCGATGGGACGAGGCCGAAATACCTTGTGTGTCTCGAGCCAGGTTGGGTGCAAGATGGGCTGTGCGTTTTGCGAGACCGGGCGCATGGGGTTGCTTCGGCACCTCAGCGCCGACGAGATCATCTCCCAGCTACTGGTAGCGCGGCACCGATTTGGCTGGCCCATTCGCAACATCGTCTTCATGGGGATGGGCGAGGCGCTCGACAACGCGGATAACGTCATCCAGGCGCTGCGGGTTTTGAACGACGATGCCGGCCTGGCGATCGGCCAAGAGCGTCTGACGATTTGCACCGTCGGACATCTCGAGGGGATCCGGCGCCTGCGTCAGCAGGGCCTCAAGCGTCTCAACCTTTCGATCAGCTTGAACGCTGCGAATGACCGGCTTCGAAACGAGCTCATGCCGATCAACCGGCGGAGCGACCTCGCCCGGCTTCAGCAGGTGTTGATGGAGTACCAGCCCCGCCGTAACTTCGCATTGGGCGTCAACTACTGTCTGCTCCCCGGCATCAACGACACCGAGGCCGATGCCCGCGCTGTCGCCGAGTTCTGCATGCCCCTGGGCCGTGTCCTGGTGAACCTGATCCCCTACAACCCGGGATCGACACCGCTCACGCGAGCACCTGAGAAGGTGGAGGTGGAGCGCTTCGTCCGTTGGCTGCGCGTCGAGGGATTGCCCGTGCGGCAGCGCGTCACCAAAGGCCGCAGCGTGATGGCCGCGTGCGGCCAGCTTGGCAATCCCTCGGCGCGCAAAGAACTTCGCGCGCTCCGGACGGTGCGAGCCTAGCTACTAGCGCTTTTTCTTGCCGCGGTAGCGAACCCGTATGGGCGTTCCCTGGAAACCGAAGCGCTTGCGAATCTGGTTGACCACGTAGCGCTGATAGCTGAAGTGCACGCCGTTCGGATCGTTGGTCATGATGATGAACGTAGGAGGTCCAACGCTCGCCTGGGTGATGTAATACAGCCTGATCGCGCGATGATGCATCGTCGGCGGCGGATGCTTCTCGAGCACTTCCTCGAAGAAGCGATTGAGCTCGGCCGTGCCGATTCGTTTTCGATGCTCCGCCACCGCATCTTCTACGCGCCCGAGCAAGGCGGAGACGCCTTTCCCGTGCAGCGCGCTCACGGTCACCATCGGGGCCCAGGGCACAAACGCCAGGATCTCGCGAGTCCGGTCCATCGCCGCTTTTTGCGCCTCGCGGTTCAGCAGGTCGGTCTTGTTGAGCACGATGATCAGCGCGCGGCCTCGATCGTGGGCTAGCCCAGCGATCTTCGCGTCCTGCTCGCCAACCCCTGCCTCGGCGTCGATCATGAGCACGACGACGTGGCTTCGCTCGATCGAGCGAATCGCTTGGAGCACACTCAGGCCTTCCACCCCTCGCTTCTTCACGCTCCGCTTGCGGCGAATCCCGGCGGTGTCGATCAGGATCAGCCTCGTCCCGTCGCGTTCAACCAAGGTGTCGACGCTGTCGACAGTGGTTCCCGGACGATTGTCGACCAGCTGTCGGTCCTCGCCGCAGAGCTGATTCACCAATGAAGACTTCCCTGCGTTCGGCCTGCCGATAATCGCAACCCTTGGGACGTCCAGCTCAGGCTCGCTGATCTCGACGACTTCGGGCAGGCGAAGTGCAATTTCCTCCTCCAAGTTGCCGATCCCTCGCCCGTGAAGCGCCGAGATTGGCATGATCGAGTCGATACCGAGCTCGTAATACGACACCGCGTCGTGTTCTTTGGGCTTCGAATCGGCCTTGTTCGCGACGAAGATCACCGGCTTGCCCGCATCTCTCAGGAGCGCCACGGCCTCGCGGTCGGCGGGCAATGGGTCGACGGTCGCGTCCACCACGCAGACGACGACATCGCACTCTTCGAGCGCCAACCGAACCTGGCTAGTGATGCCGGCCTTCATCGGGTCGTCACTATCCGGGTCGAAGCCACCCGTGTCGATCAACACGATCTCCCGGCCTAGGGCGAACGCGTCGGCGTAATGGCGATCGCGCGTTACGCCGGGGATGTCCTCGACGATGGCGATGTGCTGTCCAGCCAAGCGGTTGAACAGCGTGCTCTTGCCCACGTTGGGCCGTCCGACGATGGCAACCAGCGGCCTATTGACGATCGAGCCCGCTGGACGGCGGGCGTGCGCACGACGCCGCCGGCTCATGCTTCACCCTCCTTGATCGCGAGCTGCCGCGCCTTGATCGGGTCACGGGTCCATCCCGGGATGGCCTTCACCCACAAACGCAGATACACCTTGCGCTGCAAGAAGGCCTCAATCTGCTCGCGCGCCTCGGTGCTGATCTTCTTAATCGTCTCGCCCTGGTTGCCAATCACGATGGCCTTATGGCTCTGCTTCTCGACGATGAGGGTACCCTCGATACGAAGAAGCCCGTTCTCTTCACGATAGCTGTCCAGCTCGCACGCGATTCCATACGGAATCTCTTGGCGGGTGTTGAGCATAGCCGCTTCGCGAACCAGTTCGCTCACGAAGAAGCGCTCCGGCCGGTCGGTCAGGAAATCCGAGTCGTAGAGCAGGCCTTCTGGCAGTCTCTCGCGGATCTCTCCGAGTAGCGCCTGGAGGTTGGTGCCGCGGGTTGCCGAGATTGGAACGACTGCGTCGAACGAGCGCTTCTTCTGATACGCCTCGATGAAACCAAACAGCCGGTCTTTGGCTTTGAGCCTGTCGACCTTGTTGATGGCGAGAATCACCGGGACGTTGGAGACCTCCAAGGTTTTCAGGACGGTGGCGTCCTTCTCGTTGACTTGCGGCGGCGCGCTGGCCTTGGGCGCCTCCGTCACGAACACGACCACGTCGCAGTCTACGAGCCCCTGTTTCGCGCTGTCGATCAATACTCGGCCGAGTGCCCCCTTGGGCCGCTCGAGGCCGGGCGTGTCTACGAAGGCCACTTGCGTCGGCGGGTCGTCGGATGCGTAGACCCCCAGCACGCAAGACCGCGTGGTCCCTGGCCTCGGCGTCGCGATCACGAGCTTCTGCCCGAGGAGGGCGTTGAGCAACGTGGACTTCCCAACATTGGGGCGTCCCACGATTGCACATCGACCTGCGCGCGGCGCTTGGGCGTGATCTTCGGAGTTCGGCATGGCGTCGGGGAGTGTAGCGGGGGGCGCCCTTCGATCGAGCCGGAAGCGTGGCTCCCTCCAAGCCTCTGAGCTATGCTCGCGGCGCTCATGCGAAATATCACTTCCCCATTGGTCTGGCTTGCTTTGATTTGCCTGGTTTTCCTCGTTGCCTGCACGGGTGATGTCGGCACGACCTGCTTTCAGGACGATGAGTGCAACGGCTCGTTGATCTGTTGCCACGTAGGCAGCCCATTCACCCAGGGCTCTTGTGAAACGCAGGAGGTCTGCGACGAGCGGCAGGGTGGAGCCGGGGGCACAGGCGGCGCCGGCGGCTTCGGCGGAACTGGCGGTGCGGGTGGCTCAGGAGGCCTAGGTGGTGAAGGTGGCCAGGGCGGCGTCGGCGGGGTCGGCGGCGTCGGCGGGGTCGGCGGGGTCGGCGGCGTTGGCGGCGTTGGCGGCACGGCGGGCACAGGCGGCACAGGTGGCACGGCGGGCTCAGGCGGCGCGGCTGGTCAGGGCGGCGTGGGCGGAGGCGTCTAGTCCCGATGCGACCCGTGGCGCTTGCATTGCTGCTGCTTGCCCTCGCGGGGCAGGCGAACGCGCAGGGAGTCCCCGAACCCACTGAGGCGCCATCGTTGCCGTCCGATGCCGAGCTGGCAGAGTTTCTCGTGGACCCGAGCACGACTGCGGCTGAGGCGTACCAGGTTGGCGTCCGCCTCTTCGAGGCCCGGCGCTACGAAGGCGCGGAATCCGCCTGGCTCCGCGCCTACGCGTTGGGGCGAGACCCGACTCTCTTCGTGGCGGTCGCTGACACACGCCAGCGCCGCGGCGACGAACCGGGTGCGGTCGCGATGCTGGAGCAGTATCTCGCCGAACGTTCCGACGCACCCGATCGCGCGTCGATTGAAGCCCGCATCGCGACGCTCCTGCAAAGCCCCGCCGTGCTGGTGGTTCGATCGGAGCAACCGGGTCACGCGATCTTGCTCGACGGCATTCCTGTGGAAAACAAGACGCCAGCGGAGCTCGAGGTCGAGCCCGGTACCCACGTGGTCGTCGTCGTAGGCGAGGGAAAGCAGGTCGGCGAGAAGGCCGTCCAAGTTGGCTACGGCGAAACGAGGGAGCTCGACTTCACGCCAGCCACGACGAGCGAGGTGACGGTCGAGCAGAGCGAGGAAACCAAGCTACAGGCCCAGCTCGCCGTCGAAAAAGAAGACACGACCATCCGTCGCGCTGTGATTTCCACTGGGAGCATCTCCGCCGCGGCGCTGGTGACCGGAACGGTCCTCGGCTTCTTGGCGTACCGGGAGCAGCAAGACTACCGGGACAATCCCACGAAGGAGACCGCAGACAAAGGGGAGCGGCTCGCCCTCTTTGCCGACATCTCCTTCGGTCTCGCTGCGCTGTCTGCGGTCACCTCGTTCACACTCTTCATGACCCACAAGAACCGGAGAAAACGTGAGCGTGAGGTGGCACGCTTGCAGATCGAAACCCGGGGAGCGGGCGCTACGGCGACCCTGAAGTTCTGAGCATGATGCGCTACGAGGCTCTTCGATTGTTTGCGGTCTCCGCCATTGCCGTATGCATGGGTGGATGCTCGCTGCTCGTGGACTTCGACCGAAGCCTGCTCGTGGACGCCGGTGTGGATGCCGGTGTGGACGCGAGTGTGGATCCAGGGCCTGATGAAATCGCTGAGGCGGGTGAAGACGCGGCAGTCGACGCGAACTAGCGGCCCAGGAGGTGCACGCGGGTCCGCAGCGACCGCATCACAGCAAGCTGGGTCGCTGCGACGAACCCATGTGAGAAATGGGTGTTCCCCGCGATCAGCTTCCGAATTAGCTTTGGCGAGTCCGCCGGGTCAAAGGTCGCCCAGGCGATCACGCCCGCTTCACCTCCGGGATAGCGGTGCGTGTCGAATCGCCACTTCCCTTTTGAAAGGGTGCCCGAGATGCCGTCGACCGCGACGACTGTCGGGCTTGGCCGCAACAGCATCTCCCCGCCCACGTGGAGCAAGGGGATCGGGATCTCCCACTCGAACCTCGTGCCCTCGTCAGTACGTTCGACCACCTCTGCGCAGGTTCCGTGAAGCAAGGACTTCCCAAACTCCTCAGGGTCCAGCATCACTCGGCGTACTCGCCCCACGCTGGCTCCCGAACGCCCGACGACTGTGACGCTCTGCAGCACATCGCCGTCCAAATCCAAGAGCACCAGGTCTCCGCGCCCGAGGAGAGGGCGCAGCGCCTTCATGTCTACCTGCGGCCGACGAAGAGGCTTCGTAGCGAACTTCCCGTTGACGTGTGTGCCGGCCCGGCGCTCCGCTTCGGCCTTCACCTCGAGCAAGGTGACCATGGCCACCGCGACGTTGATGGTTCGATTAACTGCGTTGCCTTCCGAGGCGAGTTGACGCGTGATGTAGTTCGCGTTGCGCATGTCGAGTCGCGAGGAGAAGACGACGAGAGATCTGTGGGGACCCTCCGGATAGACGCGCCACATGACGCGCCCGATACCCAGATCTCCCCCCGTCGTTCGGATGTCAAAGCGATAGCCACGCGTCGAGTCGCCGGGGTAGCTAGTCATCACATTGCGACCGGTGAGCGAGAACAGCGTGACCCCCCACGTCCAATCGAACGCCGTCATTTGGCCGCTGACCTCTTGAATGTCGACCGCGGTCAGGGCAGCCATGAAGCGCGGGTAGTCACTTGGTTTCCCGATCACCCCCGCAACAGTCTTCGCCGGCGCATGAATGCGTGCCGCGTAGATCACCGCGGGTAGGTCGGTCTGGCGGTTCTGGAACTCGGTCAGCACCACGGGTCCTTGCGATAGGTACGGCGTGAGCAATGCCCGCTCCGCAGGACTGAACGCGCCAAGTCGCGCGACCGATGCGTCTGCTTTGCTGCTCTGGTGCTCGGCAAGCGCGGTGGTGCTCCACGCCGCCAGGAGGATCAGAACTGTAAGAAATCTCCGCATGCCGTTTGGACGACCTCGGTTGCTCAATCTTCAATCCCGGGGCAGAACGGCCCTCAACAGGACCTAGCTGTGCGCGCAAAGAGCAAGTGGACCCCAGGGGGCATCGTATTGTGGCTGATCGCGGCCGCTCTCGCGACCCTGATCGTGTGCTCCCGGTCAGAGCCGGCATCCGCTCCCCCACCTGCGATGGACGACGTCGAGGTCGAGGTGGAGCTCGTAGAGTGACGAGATCACGCGATTCTTTGCGGCGTTATGGCTGAGCTCAGGCTCCGCTTGACCCTGCGAGTCCACCGCTCTTTACTAGCGCCATGCAGATTTTCATCGACACCGCAGACATCGAGGAAATTCGTGACGCCGCCGCCATGGGCGTCATCGACGGTGTGACGACCAACCCATCGCTCGTCGCCAAGACGGGTCGGCCGTTCAAAGACGTGATCGTCGATATTTGCGAAGTCGTCGACGGGCCTATCAGTGCCGAGGTCATCGCGACCGACTATGACGGCATGGTGAAGGAGGCACGGAGCCTCGCGAAGATGCACGACAACATCGTGGTCAAGATTCCCCTGATCGCCGAAGGCCTCAAGGCGGTTCGCACCCTCACCTATGAAGGCATCCGCACCAACGTCACCCTCTGCTTCAGCCCGACTCAAGGGCTCCTCGCCGCCAAAGCTGGCGCGACCTACGTCAGCCCCTTCATCGGCCGCATCGACGACATCAGCGGCAACGGAATGGAGCTCATCGAGCAGCTAGTCACGATCTACCAGAACTACGGTCTAAGCACGCAGGTCCTCGCTGCCAGCATTCGTCACCCCGTCCACGCGGTGCAGGCCTCGCTCGTCGGCGCGCATGTCGCGACCATTCCGCATAAGGTCATCCTTCAGTTGCTGAAGCACCCACTCACCGACATCGGCCTCGAGCGGTTCTTGGCCGACGCCAAGAAGATTCCGACCGGGTAAGGCGCGTCAACCCGCGAACCTGACCACGAGTCATGCATGCGACCTAAAGTCCTCGTCGTTTACAAAAAGAGCACCTACCAGCGATACGTAGGCCGTGCGCAGGAACGGCTCAAGGAGCTCATCGAACACAGCGACGTGTCCGTCGAGGGCCTGCTCCACGAGCATGAGATCCATCAAGAGACGCTGCGCCAGGCAAAGACGGCGCTGCGCGACTTGGGAGCCAGCGCAGTGCTCCGCTATCGGCCCGAGCCCCTGCCTGAGGAGGGCGCTTGGGACCTCATCGTCACCCTCGGAGGCGATGGCACCCTATTGTGGGCTTCACACCTGGCCGACTCATCGACCCCGATGCTGGCGATCAACAGCGCCCCCGACACGAGCGTCGGGTATTTCTGCGCGGGCGATGGGCACAACGTGCATGAGGTGCTGGCGGCTGCTCTCGAGGGACGGCTGAAGTCGAGCCGGCTGGCGCGGATGCGCGTCGATGTCGGTGACAAGGTTCTGTCGACTCGCGTCCTCAATGACGCCCTCTATTGCCACGAGAGTCCCGCCGCGACGTCGCGCTACATCTTGGAGTACGCCGGCGATCAAGAGCGTCAGATGTCGAGCGGCGTATGGGTCGGGCCGGCGGCTGGCTCGACCGCAGCGATTCGCTCGGCCGGAGGCAAAGTGCTCCCAACTGGTTCACAGAAGATCCAGTTCGTGATCCGAGAACCGTATCGGGGAGTCGACAACAGGTATCGCCTCATCAAGGGGATGGTCCCGCCCGGCGAAGACATCAGGATCGCCAGCCGCATGACCAAAGGCCGGATCTTCCTCGACGGCACCCAGAAGGTCTACGCCATTGGCATTGGTGACCGGATCCGCATGACATTGTCCGACGAGCCGCTCACGCTCCTCGGGCTCGAACGGCGCAACGACCGCTCGAGCAAGCCCGCTGCCCTGAAGTAAATTGACCACACAAAGACGCTAGCGGTAGGTAATACCCGTGCCGCGATACCGCAGCCACATCGCACTGACGGCTTGGCCCATCACCGCCCTCTTCGTACTGGAGCTCGCCCGAATGTGGCCCGCGCTCCGCGGCGCGAGCTCGTTCGCCGCGGCGTCGCCCGTCACCTGGTTGTCCCTGGTCGCGCACACGGTCGTCGTGGTGGTCTTTCTAGGGGCGTATGCGCGCGGTTGGAGCAGTCTCCGCTTGGAGTCTCCCAACGGCTCGGGTCCATACCGGTCAGGGGGGTGTCGGCGCTTGCAAAACCTTGCCGGCGCGTTTGCCTGGGCCCTCGTCGTTGCTCACTTGGCTCTGCAGTGGTTCATGACGGTCCGCGTGGGACCGGTGGCCCTGAGCCAATATGAGCTCTTGCGCAGATTTCTCTCTCGCCCTCCGGCCCTCGGCTTCTATGTGTTTGGGCTCGCGGCGCTCGGCCTCTTCGTGTCGCAGGGAATCGCAGCATCGTTTCGGGCATGGGGCCTCTCGCGAGGTCCCGAAAGTTCACGGTGGCTCGAGGTCGGTTGTACGGTGTTGTCCGCCATGATGGTGCTGATGTCGATCAACGTCCTGAGCCACTTCGTGACTGGGCGGGCGTACTGGATGGGCCCATGAGCGTGGCTCGCATATACGCGATCGCCCTCAACACATATCGCGAGGCGGTGCGAGATCGGGTGTTGTTCGGGGTCCTCGCGCTGGCCGCCGCCGTCCTGGCGCTCACGCTGGCCTTGGGCGAGCTCTCGCTCGACCAGCAGATGCGCGTCGTTACCGACATGGGGCTTGCGTCGATCTCCCTCTTTTCGGTCGTAGTTGCGATTTTCCTAGGCTCTTCGCTTCTCTACAAAGAGATCGAGCGCAAGACGCTCTACGTCATTCTTCCCAAGCCGATCGCGCGGTTCGAGTTCTTGTTGGGCAAGTACTTCGGAATCGTCGCCACCTGCGCTGTCTTCATCGCGATCATGGGGGCCCTCCAGCTCTTGGTGACCGCAATCCAGGCGGACGCGTCGACGGTTCTCATCGTCGTCGTCGCGGCGGTCCTCATCGTGGTTCTCGGAGTTGGGTTCTCGGTTTCGAAGGATCGCACTCTCGTGGTGCCGATCTGGTCCTTGATCGCCCTCGGTGCATCGGCGTGGGTTTGCTCGACGGTCGACGTGGAGCTCTTCCGGCTCCTTGCGTCGCTGGTTCTCAATCTCGGCGAAGTACTCATTCTCACGGCGGTAGCGCTCTTGTTCTCTTCGTTCTCAACGCCCTTTCTGACCGGTGCCTTTACCTTCGGCGTCTGGCTGGTCGGCCGGGCGGCACATGACATGGTCGCCATGGAGACCCGTGTGCTCAGTCCTGCGATGAAGACGCTTCTCAGCTGGCTGGCCGAGATCGTCCCGAACTTCAACTTGTTCGTCCCCGGGCGAACTACACTGGTGGCGAGGGCCACCACATACGGGGAACCGCTCACATACCTCGCCACGTCGATGGGCTATGCAATTCTCTATGCTGCGGCCACGCTTGCCATCGCTGCCCTGATCTTCCGCCGCCGGGACTTCCTATGAAGCCCCTGTGGGGCCGTCCAAGCCTTGCCATGGGGCTGGTCATCATCGCGCTGGCAGCGCTGGTGCTGTGGCGGGTCGCTTCTGAAGCGCGCACCGAGCTCGCTGCAGCACAGGCCTACCGAGACGACGACCGACCATTGCTTGCCGTCGAGCACTACCGCCGGGCAATCCGTTGGTCGTTGCCTCTGAGCCCGCACACCGCGGAGGCAGTGTCGGCCTTGGAGTCGATTGCGGCGCAGCTGGAGGAGGATGGCGATTTTGCAGGAGCCCTGTTGGCTTGGCGGTCGCTTTTGGGTGGGCTCGCCGCCACGCGCTCTCTTTACACCGGCTCGAGCCCCGCGCGTGAGAACGCCAGCGACCAGATTGCACGCCTCGTCGCGTTGGACCGCAGCGTTGGCATCGATGCCAGTCTGAGCGCGGAGCAGCTCGCGGCCGACCATCGCCGGCTCCTCAGCGAGGAGAGCTCGCTCGACCCGTGGTGGGGAGCGCTACTATTGCTGGGAATGGCGATCTGGGTTGGTGCGCTGCTTCTCTTGGCGACTCGCGGATTCGATTTGAACGGCCGCTTTCGTTGGGCTTCCGCGCGGGGCCCGATTTGGGGCGCTCTCGCGGGGTTTGTTTCGCTCGTTCTCGGCCTGCTCTTCGCCTGAAGTTGCCCGAAGCAGGGCCGCGGGGTAACAGGGGCGTCGTGGATAGCATCAAGATCGTCGGCGGAAACAGGCTTACAGGCTCCGTTCCGATCAGCGGCGCCAAGAACGCGGCGCTGCCGATTCTGACCGCCGCTCTCTTGGCGGACGGCGAGCACGTGTTTCGCAACGTCCCCAACCTGCGCGACGTCCATACGATGACACGCCTGCTGGAACGCCTTGGTGCGCAGGCGGAGTACGCCGACGGTCAGGTGCGGGTCATCTTGTCCGGCGAGATCGAACCCACGGCGCCCTACGACTTGGTGAAGCAGATGCGGGCGTCGGTCCTGGTCCTCGGTCCGCTCGTCGCGCGTTGCGGCCGGGCGGTGGTCTCGTTGCCGGGCGGCTGCGCGATCGGCGCGCGCCCGATCGACCTGCACCTAAAGGGCCTCGAGGCGATGGGCGCAGATGTCGAGCTTCACCACGGCTACGTCGAGGTCACAGTCCCTGGGGGCCGGCTTCGCGGCTCCGACTTCAGCTTGGACTTCCCGACTCACACCGGGACCGAGAATCTCATGTGCGCGGCCGCGTTGGCCAAGGGGCGCACGACACTCGCAAACTGTGCGCGCGAGCCCGAGATTGAGGAGCTTGCACGGGTCCTGAACAAGATGGGTGCTCGAATTGAAGGGGCCGGAACCTCCGTGATCTCGATCGAAGGTGTTGATTCGCTTCATCCGATCGACCACGCGATCATTCCGGACCGCATCGAGGCAGGCACCTTCATGGTCGCCGCCGCAGCGACCGCCGGGGACGTGCTTCTCGAGGGCATCGGTTTCGAGCCGCTCGAAGCGGTCATCTCGAAGCTTCGCGACGTCGGAGTCGCGATCGAGCGCGAGGGCGATGGCATCCGTGTGGTCGGCTCTCACCCGATCCGCCCCGCGGACGTGATCACCCAGCCACACCCCGGGTTCCCAACGGACATGCAAGCGCAGTTCATGATGCTGATGTGTCTCGCAAAGGGCACGAGCCGAATCACCGAGACTGTGTTCGAGAATCGTTTCATGCACGTGTCGGAGCTGAACCGCATGGGTGCCAAGATTCAGGTGAACGGCAGAACCGCGACCGTACACGGCGTCGACAGGCTCGAGGGTGCCGAGGTGATGGCCACCGATCTCCGGGCCAGCGCATCGTTGGTGGTGGCCGGCCTGGTTGCCGAAGGCACGACCTACGTTCGGCGGGTGTATCACCTCGATCGGGGCTATGAGCACATCGAGGAGAAGCTGGTCCCGCTTGGGGCCCAGATCGAGCGAGTAGCTGGCAATGCCTAAACGCAACCGAGACACCATCGTCATCGCGGTCCCCAAAGGCCGAGTCCTCGAACAGTTGAGCGCGCGCCTCCAAGAGGCCGGTATCTCGACCGATGCCCTCACCGCGAAAAGTCGCAAACTGGTTCGCGAAGACAAAGAATCCGGGCTGAGCTACCTGCTGCTCAAGCCCGACGACGTGCCAACGTACGTGGAGTACGGCGCCGCCGACCTCGGCATCGTCGGCCGCGACGTCTTGATGGAGCGCGACTACGACGTGTTCGCCCCGGTCGATCTCGACATCGGCAAATGCGAGATGATGGTCTGCGGTCGCCCAGACGAGCCGATTATGGGCAAGGGAGAGCGGCCCCTCCGGGTCGCCACCAAGTTCCCCCACATCGCCGAACGGTACTTCCGATCCAAGGGTACCCCGGTTGAGTTGATCTTCTGCCAAGGCTCCGTCGAGCTCGCTCCGTTAACTGGCCTCGCCGACGTCATCGTCGACTTGGTGGAAACCGGGGAAACGCTCCGCCAGAACGGCCTGGTCCCCCTGGAGAAGATCGCCGACATCAGCTCGGTGGTGATCGCCAACCGGGCGGCTCTGAAGCTCCGACGCGAAGCGATCGAGCCCGTTCTCGACGCTCTCCGAGGCTAGGCCACCCATGCTGCGCCTGCGCACCGCCACCGACCCCACCTGGATCGACGTAGTCCTGAACGACTTTGACGCATTCTTGATCGACCACGCTGCCTGCGAACGCAAGGCTTCCGCCACCGCGCTCAAGCTCGTCTCCCACTACTCCGACCGCACGGTCCTCGTGCGCGAGCTGATCCCTTTCGCCCAGGAGGAGCTCGACCACTACGCACAGGTCATGGAGATCATCCTCGACCGCGGCCTATCGACTCAAGCAGATGAGAAAGACCCCTACGTCGGCGCCCTAATGCAACTGATCAAGCGCGGCCCCGAGCAATATTTTCTGGACCGGCTCCTGGTGCTGGGAATCGTCGAGGCGCGCGGCTGCGAGCGCTTCGGACTGGTCGCCGAAGGACTAGAGCCAGGGCCGCTCAAGGACTTCTACATCGACATCACCCGCTCCGAAGCAAGACACCACGGCTTGTTCGTGCGTTTGGCCCGAGAGTATTTCCCACCAGAACGAGTAGAGCAGCGCCTCGACGAACTCCTAGAGAGCGAGGCCCAAATCGTAGCCCGCCTCCCCCTAAGACCCGCCGTGCACTAAAAAAGGGGACAGTCCCCTTTTTCGAGGGGTTAATTTCGTCAGTGTCAGTGTCAGTGTCAGTGTCAGTGTCAGTGCCAGTGCCAGTGCCAGTGACAGCGACAGCGACAGTGTCAGTGTCAGTGTCAGCGCCAGCGACCGTGCCAGTGTCGGTGTCCTTGTGTCGTGAATTGGTCATCGTGATCTCCATTTTCGCGTGTGAGTGGGGCGGGCTTTCGCCCTTTCGGGGAACCCCACTCACACGCGAAAAAGGAGGTCACTCATGGGACTCATCATTCAGCAACGGGCGCTTCAGGCAGCGAGCGGGCTGCGGCAGGTGCTTCCGGTCGTGCGGAAGCGCGATAGGTCGCTCTTCGACCAGATCCATCGCGCGATGAATAGCGTCGTTCTCAACATCGCGGAGGCCGATGGGAACGATGCGGGGACGGCGAGAGCGCGATTCGCGTCGGCGTGCGGCTCGGCCAAGGAGGTGCGCGCCGGTCTCCAGCTCGCGGTGGCTTATGGATATGTGCCCACCACGAAGATCGAAGCGGTGGACATCGCGCTCGACGGAGTCTGCGCGATGTCCTGGAGGCTCTCGGGCCGTTAGAGCCTTCGTCCTAAGCACCATGTGATGGCGCACACCTCGTCGAGCTTCCGGTCGAGGCGGGTCGCCATGTGGGTCTCGATGTAACCCCAGTCGGTCGCGACGTTCAGCGCCGCC
>CALLDH010000223.1 GCA_937998345.1 uncultured bacterium
ACCGGTTGGGCCAAGGCCGTGGTGGGAACGAAGCCAGTCATCGCGAAGCACGCGAGCGCTACAATCCAGGCGTACCTCAACTGGGGTGGCTCACGGTCGCTTTCGTATTTTCGCCTCATCACAACCCTCCTGTCTGTGTTCAACTGACCACTAGTGCATAGCGCTCGGTCCCGACGCGCCCGACGGGACGCGGATGTGCTCGACCAATTCTTGTATCTCGATGGGTGGCGGCGGAGTGAACCGGCTGACCACGAACGCAACGGCGAAGTTGATCAACATGCCGAGCGCTCCGATGCCTTCCGGCGAAATCCCGAACCACAACTGGTCCGGCGTGCCGCCCATGAACTTGAAGTAGATGATGTAACTTGCCGTAAAGATGATTCCCGCAAGCATGCCCGAGACGACGCCTTCACGGTTCGCCCGCTTGACGAAGATGCCCAGGATGATCGCCGGGAAGAACGACGAGCATGCGAGGCCGAAGGCAAACGCCACGACCTGTGCGACGAACCCTGGTGGATTGATCCCGAAGTAACCGGCGATCAAGACCGCAAAGGCGGCCGCGATGCGAGCGGCGAGGAGCTCCTGCTTCTCCGTGATAGAGGGGACGAACACGCGTTTGAGCAGGTCATGACTGACCGAGGTACTCACCACGAGCAACAAACCGGCCGCGGTCGATAGAGCCGCAGCCAGGCCGCCTGCAGCAACCAATGCGATGACCCAAGCCGGAAGGTTCGCAATCTCCGGGTTGGCGAGCACGATGATGTCACGGTCGACGTAGAGCTCGTTCTTGGTTTCCGAGTTGGAGTTGCTCACCATGCGCTGGCCATGCGTGCCCCGTTCGTCGGTGAACGCTGGCTTACCCGCAAGGGCGGCACCTGCGACGTACTGAACCTTGCCGTCTTCGTTCTTGTCGACCCATGCAAGAAGGCCCGTGTCCTCCCAGGTCTTGAACCACTGGGGAATAGACTTTTCGCCCTCGGCCTCCGCGTAGCTGGCATCGCTCACGGTGTCGATCAGGTTGGTGCGTGCGAACGCGGCGACTGCGGGAGCGGTGGTGTAGAGGAGCGCGATGAAGAAGAGCGCCCAGCCTGCGCTGATGCGGGCATCCCGCACTTTCGGCACCGTGTAGAAGCGAACGATGACGTGTGGAAGCCCGGCAGTACCCGCCATGAGCGCGCCGGTGATGCACAAGACGTCCAGCATGGATTTCTTACCGGATGTGTACTCGGCAAAGCCCAGCTCGGTGTTCAGCTGGTTGAGCTTATCCATCAGTGTGATGGTTTCTCCGCCTGCGACGCGGGAGCCGATGTCACCGGCCAGGTTCGCCCCGAATCCGATCTGGGGAATGTACTTGTCCGTGAGCAGAATGCTGATGAAGATCGCAGGGACCAGGTAGGCGAAGATCAAGACGCAGTACTGAGCAGCCTGGGTGTAGGTGATGCCCTTCATTCCGCCGAGAACCGCGTAGAAGAACACGATCGCCATGCCGATTCCGACACCGACATTGATGTCGACCTCGAGGAACCGGCTGAAGACGACGCCGACGCCGCGCATCTGACCCGCAACATAGGTGAACGACACGAACACCGCACAAACGACGGCGACGATACGCGCTCCATTCGAGTAGTAACGGTCTCCGACGAAGTCAGGAACGGTGAACTTGCCGAATTTGCGAAGATACGGTGCCAACAAGAGCGCGAGCAACACGTAGCCGCCGGTCCAGCCCATTAGGTAGACGGCTCCGTCGTACCCCATGAACGAAATCAGCCCCGCCATACTGATGAACGAAGCCGCGCTCATCCAGTCTGCGCCGGTAGCCATCCCGTTGACCACCGGGTGAACCCCTCGGCCTGCAATGTAGAAGTCGCCCGTAGTGTTCGCACGCGACCAGATCGCGATGCCGATGTAGAGAGCGAAGGTGCCGCCCACGATGAGGAATGTCCAAGCCTGTACGTCCATTGTTCTCTCCTTCTAATGACTCGAACGATTAGTCCTCGTGAACGTCAAACTCTTTGTCGAGCTTGTTCATCAACCATGAGTAGAGGAAGATCAGGGCGACGAAGACGTAGATCGAGCCCTGCTGAGCAAACCAGAACCCAAGCGGGAACCCGGTGCCCGGGATGGTGATGCCGTCGAGAGCGTCCACAAAAATGATGCCCGCGCCGTACGAGACGACCCACCAGATCACGAGGAAAGTGACCAAGAGGCGGAGGTTTCTTGCCCAGTAGCGTCGTGCGTTGTCGTTGTTGTTCGGCTGTTCCGTCATGGTCGTTCCGTTTCTCCGCCGCCGGCGGCTCTCAATCTTCCTTCAACAGCGCCTCGACCACGCTTGGATCGGCGAGGGTCGAAATGTCTCCGAGTTGGTCTGCTTCGCCGGAGGCGATCTTGCGGAGGATGCGCCGCATGATCTTTCCGGATCGCGTCTTTGGAAGGCCATGCGTGACGCGGACCTCATCCGGGGTCGCGATCGGGCCGATCACCTGGCGCACCTGCTGCTTGAGTGCGCCCTGGAGCTCGCCTGCATCCCACTCGGCATCTGCGTTGGGCACCACGAAAGCGAAGATGCCCTGTCCCTTGATTTCATGCGGGAAGGGCACGACTGCAGCTTCTGCTACTGCCGGGTGCGCGACCAGTGCGCTCTCCACCTCGGCTGTTCCCATGCGGTGTCCTGAGACATTGATCACGTCATCGACACGACCCGTGATCCAGTAGTACCCGTCCTCGTCGCGACGGCAGCCGTCGCCGGTGAAGTAGTACGGCGGGTACTGGGAGAAGTACGTATCGAGGAACCGTTTGTGGTCGCCGTGGATCGTTCGAGCCTGCCCGGGCCAGGAGCGCTCGATGCATAGGTAGCCGCTGACGTCGTTGCCCTCGAGAACCTTGCCTTCTTGGTCCACGAGCAGTGGCTCGATGCCGAACAACGGTAGCGTGGCAGAGCCTGGCTTCGTGGGGGTCGCGTTCGGGAGCGGGCTGATCAAGATGCCGCCGGTTTCGGTTTGCCACCAGGTGTCGACGATCGGCACCTCTCCATTGCCGACGACTTCGCTGTACCAGCGCCACACCTCCGGATTGATCGGCTCGCCGACGGTTCCCAACACTCGTAGCGACTTGCGGCTGGAGCCCTTAACCGGCTCCGAGCCCTCTCGCATGAGAGCCCGGAGCGCGGTGGGCGAGGTATAGAGCGTCGTCGCGCCGATGTCATCGATGACGTTCCAGTACCTACTTGCGTTCGGGTATGTCGGGGTCGATTCGAACATGACGGTGGTGACGCCGTTCGCTAGCGGCCCGTAGATGATGTAGCTGTGACCGGTGATCCAACCGATGTCTGCGGCGCAGAAATGAATGTCGTCGGGGCCGATGTCGAAGACGTACTTGAACGTCGACGCTACGTACGTGAGATAACCTCCGGTCGTGTGAACGAGCCCTTTGGGCTGTCCTGTCGAGCCTGAGGTGTAGAGGATGAACAGCGGGTCTTCGCCAGCCATCCACTCCGCAGGGCACATGATGCGCTGCCCGGCCATCGCCTCGTGCAACCAAACGTCTCGGCCGTCCTCCATTTTGACTTCGGCGTCGGTGCGTTGGACGACGAGCACCTTCTCGACGACGCCAAGACCGCCGACGGCGTCGTCGGTGATCTGCTTGAGCGGGATGCGCTTACCGCCACGGAGGCCTTCGTTTGCCGTGACGACGATTTTGGCCTGCGCGTCGATGATCCGGTCACGCAGCGCTTCGGCGCTAAAGCCGCCGAACACGATCGAGTGAACAGCGCCGATTCGTGCGCAAGCGAGCATCGTGTACGCGAGCTCGGGGATCATGGGGAGGTAGATACAGACCCGGTCACCCTTTTGGACGCCAAACGACCTCAAGGCGTTGGCGACACGGCCGACCGACGCCTTCAGCTCGGCGAAGGAGATATGCTCGTATTCGCCAGGCTCGTCTGCGACGAAGATGATTGCCGTTTTGTCTGGGGTTTTGGCCACGTGTCGGTCGACACAGTTGACCGAAGCGTTGAGGCGGCCGCCCGCGAACCAAACGAACTCGCCCGGCGTATGCTCTTCGAACACCGTGTGCGGTTCGTAGAACCAGTGGAGCTCGTTGCTCTCCGCACGCCAGAACTCTTCGGTCTTGGCGATGCTTTTGTCGTAGAGGCTCTGGTATTGCTCTAGCGTCGTGATGTGTTTTCTGGATTCCAGAGTGGGTTGCGAGAGTGTCATCGGTACACCTTACACCTTGGTGCTCCGAAATATACGCAAGACACGTACCAAGATCGCTCCGCGCAGAACCACTCCGGATCTCGGTCTAACGCGTCGCAGCAAGCGTTACGATTCGTAGCACCGCGCTACAGATCGAAACGTGTCCGAAACGAAAGTTCACTGTTCAGGTGGTCGGGACTCACGCCGCGGGATGCCCATGCGTTGGCGGCGTTCCCAAAGCGTCTTGCGACTGATTCCGAGACGCTTCGCGAGCTCGGTTTCGCTCAGCTCGTCCTGATGAGAGAGCACGAACCGCCGAAGGTATCCTTCGAGTGACGGGTCTTCACCCATTGGGCCGACCGTGATGGGGTCAGGTAGGCTGGACGTTGGCAGGCCGAGAAGGTCCTCGGTGATTGGCCCCGATTCGTGGAGGATCACAGCGCGCTCGATCGCGTGCTGAAGCTCGCGCACGTTGCCCGGCCACTTGTAACGCTTCATCACGGCGACCGCACCCTCGTCGAGATCGAGCGGCGGCCGGCCGAGCTTCGCGGTAGCCCGCGCGATGAACACTTCGGCGAGGACCAAGATGTCGTCGCCTCGCTCGCAAAGCGGAGGTAGTTGGATCTCGACCACCTTGAGGCGAAAATACAGATCAGCCCGGAATTCCTCGCGTTCTACGAGAAGCGGCAGGTCTCGGTGAGTCGCTGCGACGAGCCGAATGTCCACGGCCTCGGCCTTGCGTGCACCGACGCGGCGGACTTCGCGCTGCTGGAGCATTCGTAGCAGTCGCACCTGTGCGGCCTGGGGGATTTCGCCGATCTCGTCGAGGAAAAGCGTCCCACCTTCAGCGGCGTGTACCAAGCCTTCCTGTCTGCATAGGGCGCCGGTGAACGCGCCTTTTTCGTGCCCGAAGAGCTCCGACTCGAGCAGTGTCTCCGGGATCGATGCGCAGTTGACGGCCACGAACGCGCCCTCGCGGGCGCTCTGATTATGAACCGCGCGAGCGATGAGCTCCTTTCCGGTCCCCGACTCGCCGAGGATCAACACCGTTGCTTCCGTCGGCGCGACTTTGCGCGCCCACCGTAGCGCTTCCTGCATGGGACTAGATGGCGTGGCGACCAGCTCGTACGGATCTCCGGCAGTGCCTTCGCCATTGTGGGCGTTCGATGCGCGATGCCGAAGCACCCGATCGACCGCTGCGCTCAATGCTGCGGGCTCGAATGGCTTTGATAGGTAGTCCACGGCGCCCCGCTTCATCGCGTCCACTGCGGCGCCGACCGAACCATAGGCGGTCATCACGATCACGGGAACCTGGCCGGCTCGCTCGATCAAGACATCACCGGTCTCCCCGCTGAGCCTCACGTCTGTGATCACGAGGTCGAACGATTCGGGGCGCTCCCGTTCGGCTTCGGGAACGCTTGCGACATCGACGACCTGATGCCCATCGCGCGTGAGAATGCGTCTGATCTCCGCGCGGATGACCCGCTCGTCCTCCACCAGAAGGATCTTCACCACCGGTGGTTAATACCAAAGGACAGCCGCGTCCTTCAATCCTTTAGTTTTCGTGGGCTTGGAGGGTAATTGTGAACCGGCTGCCACCCGAGCGCCGCGGTTCGTAAGTCAGGGCTCCGCCGAAGCGCTCGACGATTTGCCTCGATACCGACAGGCCCAGGCCCGTGCCCTGTCCATCGGACTTCGTCGTAAAAAACGGCTCAAATACCCTGTCCGACAACTCCTTAGGGATTCCGGGGCCCTCGTCGTCGACGTCGATGTGAATCGCCCCGTTCTCCACACGCGTGCTCACTGTCACCGTCGAACCCGATGGACATGCCTGGCGCGCATTGTTCAATAGATTGACGAGGACCTGGGTTAACCCATCTGGGCTTGCCATCGCAGGTGCATCGACGGCGAGGTGCAGGTCGATCTTGCACCCCGCGGTTTCCAGCTTTGCCAGCTCCGCGGCCGTGCGCACCACGCCGGTCACCGAGATTGTCCGGAGCTCGACCGGTGCCTCATCACGCCGACTGAAGGTGAGAAGACTCTGCACGATTCTATGAATTCGCTGCGCTTCGTCCACGATGATCCCGAGTCGTTCGGCGGCGTCGTCGGCGCCAGGATCGGTCGCCAGATTCTTGGCGACCATGAGAATTCCGGTGAGCGGGTTGCCGACCTCGTGCGCGACCCCCGATGCCAATGTGCCGATCGAGGAAAGTCGATCCTTATGCGCGACGTGCCGCTCGAGCTCTCGCAGGGCTGTGATGTCCTCGACGACGAACACTCGGCCCTCCTCGACCTCGCCGGGGATCGTTGCGGTCTGTGCGCGTAGCTGAATCTTCTGGTCGCCCTTGTCGTATTCGCGTTCGATCACCGAGCCGGTGGGCTGCTGCGCGAGCTCGTTGAACAATGGCCACCAGGGGCTCGGAATGTCTTGCACCGGGTTCCCGCAAATATCGTCCTCATTGAGGCCGGAGATGCGCTGGAGCTGTGCATTCCACACGACGACGTCCTCGTGATCGTCGACGGTGCACACGCCTACCGGCAACTCGGACATCAGCCGTGAGAGGTATCGGCGAGCAGCGTGGGCTGGTGAGGTTTGCTGCGACGCGTCGGCTTCGAGTGAGTCGAGCGCGCGAAACGCGCGCAACCGCTCCGCAAGTGCGTTCGCTCGCACCGGCCGGCCTCCTTGAACATAGGTGCGCGCGGCCAGTGGCCCGATTCGTTCACTGAGGCGGCCCTCGAGCTCGGTGATCAATCGGAGCAGCTCGGGCCGATCGCGGGGCGGCCAATAGACTTCGGCGGCTGAAGCGGCTTCATAGATCTCCTGGATGGCGATGTCTTTTCCGACGTAAGACGCCAGGCGCTCCTGAAGGGCCTCGGCCGAATCGGGAACCTGCAACAGCCGGGTCACCCGTGGCTCGCGGCAGGCTTCCGCAGCGTTGCGCTCCTCTGGCGAGCGACGGGTCAGGAGCGAGACACCCATGAAGACGAACCCATGCGCCGTGAGGCTGAGCCAAATTGCGGGCCCTCGGGCAGTGGGGTCCGAGAACCCAAACAGCGCAAAGAGACGAGAGACGTCGACCTCGACCCCGAAGAGGGGTGACGCGGTCAACACCGCCCATGAGGTCGCGCCCACGACCAGGCCCGCAAGAACACCAGCCCGTGTTGCACGTCGCCAAAAGAGCGCTCCCAGCAAGCCGGGAAGCAGATGGGTGACCGCGACGAACGAGGCCAAGCCGAGGTCGACGAGGGACCGAGTGCGAGGGAGCGTGAAGTGGATCAACAGGCCAGCGACGACCACGCCGACGATGGTCGAGCGTCGAAAAACGGCCCAGCGTGTCAGTAGTGATTCGGGAGACGGTCCGAAGCGCGGAACGAGGTAGTTTGCCACCATGCCGCTCAAGGCGATCGATGACACCAAGATCATCGCGCTTGCTGCGGAAACCGCGCCGAGGAAGGCGAAAGTTTGGAGTGCTGGCGAGCTTTGCACCGCCACCAGAACGTAAACGTCAGGGCGAATGCCAGGTGCCGCGAGGTCGCGCCCGGCCCAATATAGAATCGGCACGGGCAGATTGATCGCGAACAGGTACAGCGGCAGCGCCCATCGGGCAGTCTCGAGGCTGCGCGGCCCGGGTCGCTGGACGAAGGCGACGAAAAACTGACGGGGAAGCAGGAACGCGGCGCAAAACGTCACGAAGACGAGCGAAATCCAGGAGTCGCCCATGACCGGGCTGGTCATGCTCTCGACCAGCTCGGGCCGTTCCTGAAGATAGGTGTCGAGCCCGCGAATCCCGCCAAAGACGGTTATCAGGACTGCCGTGCCCACCACCAAGAGCGCGACGAGCTTGAAAATGCTCTCGAACGCCAGTGTCGCGATCAGTCCGGGGCGATGGGCCCGACCGTCCGCGTAGCGGACGCCAAGCGCCACGGCGAAAGAGCTGAGCAAGATTGCGTAGACGGATCCGAGCGTTTCGCTCGGTTCCTCACCGACCAGGATCGCCGCGCCGTCGGCGACCGCTCGAAGTTGCAATGCGATGTACGGAAGAAGGCCGGCGACCATGAAGATCGACACGGCTGCACCGAGGGTGCGGCTCTGGTACCTGAAGGCGAAGAGGTCTGCGATGCTTCCGAGTCGATATCGGTCGACCAACTCTGCGACGGGCGCCCACAGGAAAGGGATCGCGATGCAAGACAGGGTGACGCCGAAGTAGATCGCGAGGAAGTCGTAGCCCTCGCTCGCCGCGAAACCGACGCTGCCGAACAAAGTCCACGTGGTCGCGTAGACCGCCAGGGCCAGCGCATAGCTGAAACGGCTTCTCCCCAGCCCGCCCCAACGCGGGGAACGCTCCACGACCTCGGAACCCAAGATGTAGAAGCCGAGTAGGGCGACCGCAAGGAAGAAGAGAACGAAGTGATTAAGCGGCATGGTCGGTGCGATGAAGCAGCGCGACGACCGCGATCATGGAGATCCAGAAGGCGAACGGGGACCACCAGGTCTGAAGCCAGACGGCCCGAACCGGCGTAGCGATGAGCACGATGGCGACTGCAAAGAGAAGGAGTGCGCGCTCTTGCTCCCTGTTCATTTATCCGTATCCGATCGCTTGTAGTCGTTCCGAGATCTCGTCGAGGATGACGGGGTCGTCGATTGTCGCCGGCATCTTCCACTCGGTTCGGTCGGCGATCTTCTTCATCGTGCCGCGTAGGATCTTGCCGGAGCGGGTCTTGGGAAGACGCTGCACGACGATCGCGGTTCTGAAAGCCGCCACCGGGCCAATCTCGGCGCGGACCATCTGGACGACTTCCGAGACGATGTCGTGGAACGGCCGGTCGACCCCCGCATTGAGCACCAAGAACCCGAGTGGGATCTCGCCCTTGAGTTCATCGGCCACGCCAATTACAGCGCATTCCGCTACGTCGGCATGAGCGGCGACGACCTCTTCCATGCCACCGGTCGATAGCCGGTGTCCCGCGACGTTGATGATATCGTCGGTGCGCGACATGACGTAGACGTAGCCGTCCTCATCGATGTAGCCGGCGTCGGCGGTCTTGTAGTAACCCGGGAACTCCGTGAGGTACGAGCTCATGAAGCGCTCGTCGTCGTTCCAAAGCGTCGGCAGGCTTCCGGGTGGCAGCGGGAGCTTGACCACCAGGGCCCCCGTGGTGCCAGCTGGAAGTTGCTTGCAAGCCTCGTCGACGACCTGCACGTCCCAGCCCGGAATGGCGAGCGATGGCGACCCATGCTTGACGGGAAGGTGCTCGATCCCGAGACAGTTGGCGCAGATCGCCCATCCGGTTTCGGTCTGCCACCAGTGATCGATGACTGGAACCCCGAGCTTTCCTTCCGCCCACTCGAGGGTGTCGGGATCCGAGCGCTCGCCCGCCAGGAACAACGACCGCAATGTGCTCAGGTCGTAGTCGGCGAGCAGAGCACCCGTCGGGTCCTCCTTCTTGATCGCTCGAAACGCCGTCGGTGCGGTGAACATGCAGTTCACGCCGTGGTCCGCGATCACTCTCCAGAATGCGCCTGCGTCGGGCGTCCCCACAGGCTTGCCTTCGTAGAGGATCGTGGTGTTCCCGTTCAGGAGTGGGCCGTAGACGATGTATGAGTGGCCGACGACCCAACCCACGTCCGACGCGGCCCAGTACACTTCGCCGGGCTGAACGTCGTACACCTTCTGCATCGTCCATTTCAGCGCGACCGCATGACCGCCGTTGTCTCGCACGACGCCCTTGGGCACTCCGGTCGTGCCCGATGTGTACAGAATGTACAGTGGATCCGTTGCCATCACCGGCACGCAGCCGTGCGGCTTCGCCGCTGCGACAGCGTCTTGCCAGGAAACGTCACGTCCCTCTGTCAGGTCGCACTCACAGCTTTCGCGCTGCCGGATGATGCAGGAGCTGGGTTTGTGGCGCGAAAGCTCGATCGCCTGGTCGAGCAGAGGTTTGTATTCAATGACTCGAACGCCTTCGATGCCGCAAGATGCCGACACGATCGTCTTGGGTTCGGCGTCATCGATGCGCGTTGCGAGCTCCTGCGGCGCGAAGCCGCCAAACACGACCGAATGCACGGCGCCGAGTCGAGCGCATGCGAGCATCGCGATGACGGCCTCGGGGATCATCGGCATGTAGAGCAAGACGCGATCGCCCTTGGTAATCCCATGCGATGCGAGCGCACCTGCGAAGACCGCGACCTCGTCGCGAAGCTGACGATACGTGTACGTCCGCCTCTGGTGGGTGACCGCGCTGTCGTAGATGAGCGCAGCCTGATTGCCCCGCTTCTCGACGTGCCGGTCGAGGGCGTTGTAACACGTGTTGAGTTGGGCTCCAGGAAACCACCGATAGTAGGGCGGGTTGGAGTCGTCGAGAACACGGTCCCAGCGAGTGATCCAGTCAATTCCTTCGGCCACTTCGCCCCAGAATCCTTCGGGGTCTTCGAGCGAACGGCGGCGCGTTTCCAGAGTGATCGACATGATGAACTTCTCCGGCGAGGCAGAATACAGCGCCAGTTCGGCGAAAGCGAGCGTCATCGCAGCAGCGGCCGCGCGTGCGGGTTGACTTCGCGCTTCAGCTAGACACTGTTTCTGGAGGAGACCCGTCGATGAAGCCTCGAATTTCTCTTTGCCCGAGCTTGATGGTTCCGCTGGTTTGTCTGACCTTTGCTTCGTCCCTGGTCGGTTGTAAGGCCAGTCAGCTCTCGACCAATGCCACGAACATCGTGCTGCTCTATGACGAGCCGGCAGGCTGTGAGAACTTGGGCGTGGTGATCGGTCGGGGTGGCGGCATGGCCGGCGCCTACTCGAAGCCAAGCGTGATCCGAGAATCCGCCGAGAACGACGCCCGAAACAAGGCGGCCGAGAGGGGGGGGACGCATCTGCTCCTGCATCCCGAGGAGCGCGCGCAAGGCGACGGGCGTGGACCCACCGAGCAGGACACGGCGCCGGCGATGGCGCACGGCAGCGGCACCGGCTCGACCGTGACGGTGGCGGGGACGGCGTTTAAGTGTGCGCTCGATGCGCCGCCGGCGGAGACAGCCATGTCGATTCAGGGAGGCGGAGCCCTCGTCGCGGTGCAAGCGCCCACGTCGATTTCGATGGCGCCCCTGGGCCAGTTGAAGAGCATCACGGTGTTTCAGCGAACCCCCTTAGCTTCCGGTGCCGGGATGGGCGAAACCGAAGTCTTGAAGGTCGAAGATCAAGGGGACATTTCGAGGGTCGTCGATTCGTTGCAGCGGGTCGCCCAGGATCCCTTGAAGTACATCCCCACGCATCGCGTGGAATTCGTCGGAGAGCTCGGTGTTCAGTCGCTGCTCTACGGGTTCGGGTATCTGCAGTACGCGGGCACCGTGTATCGGTTGACGACGGGCGATTTCGAGGACGTCCTCAAGCTCAGGCAAGAACCCTCAGGACCGGAGGTCGAGACCGAGACTCCCCCTGTCGAGGCGCCGGCGGAGCAAGCGCCCGTCGAGCCGCCTAAGGCAGACTGACCCGGTTGATGAATCGACGTAGGTGCCCAATGGCGCTGGGCATGTGAGGGAGGAACCCCATGTGGCTGGTCGGGTACCAATGAATCTCGGGCTCGCCCCATCGACTCCACATCGTCCGGAGGACTTCCGCATCGAAGAAGCGATCCTCCTGAGCGGCCAGGAGCAAAATGCGGTCGGCGGGGATGACCGGCTCGAGCTCGTCCCAGCCGATCCTGGTGAAGAAGTCGCCGAAATCGCGCGGCGTCCAGCCAAACCGGGCCAGGTCCTTTCGCATGGCCCCGAGCACGGGGGCATCTCGCAGCAGCGCACCCATGTCCATGTGCGCGATGAAGGGTGCGGAGAAATCAAAGCGTGGTTCGAGGCAGGCCAGGATTGCAGTGAACGAGCCGCCGAGCGATAAGCCCGACAGTCCTACAGGGTTTGGTGACTCGTCGAGCATGACCGAGAGCAGAGTGCGGGCGTCCAGGACGGTTTGACGCATCGCTTCAAGGCTTCGCACGACGTCTGCTGTCCAGAAGCGCTCGCCGTCGTAGGCAGAGCTCCTGGGCTTCCGGCGGCCATGATAGGGCGGTTGGAGGTGAACGATCTCCACATTGAGCGTTCGAGCTAGCCCGGCAAGGAGACCGTGCTCTTCGATCATCGTTTCCGGCTGCATGTAGCCGTGGATATAGAGTAGGCGCGGACGGCCTTCGCTCCCCTTGGGCCGTATCCGCCGTGCGTAGACGGTTTGGATGCGCCGGCTGCGCGCGTGGTAGTGCTCCCGGAACAGAGGTTCGATCGGTTCGTGCAGCGAGGCGAAGGATAGGTCCTCGTTTTCGAAACCCGGCAGTGACCATCGGCGCCGTGTTCGGACACGGGGAAGCCGATCCGGCGCGGGGAATAGCTCGTCGCGAGAAACGCCCTCGTACACGGAAAGGCGATCGAGCGTGTTGTGCGGGCGCGACCGCAGCAGCTGCAATGGGCGAACGAGGACGCCCGCCATGTCATCCATATTTGGCAAGAATGCCTTTCTTCACGGAGCGGCGATACTCTCTGGCCAACCGACCCCGTGTCAATGACCGTTGCGAGTTGCTAAGGGACGCCCCGTGAATCGAGCCCTGGCACACCCCGAATTCAGCGAACCGCTCCACCCGCCAAGCGGGATGATGAGCTGGATCTTCATTTTCATGGAGCTCCTCGCGTTTGGGTTGGCGTTCATCGTGTCTTCTCTTTGCGCGCGAAGAACCTGACCGCTTTCGAGTCGTCTCAGGCCGAGCTCAACCAAGGACTGGCGCTCCTCCATACCCTGGTGCTCGCGACGAGCGGCTATCTCGTCGTGCTGGCGAGGGGCAACTACGATGTCGGCAATGATCGCCGCGCTGCCCGTTGGCTCGGCGGTGCCATGGCACTGGGCGGCGTCTTCGTGATCGTGAAAGCGGTCGAGTACCGCGACCAGATCGCACACGGGCTGACGACCGGAGTGAACCAGTTCTTTGATTTCTACTGGCTCCTGACCGCGTTTCATCTCTTTCACGTGCTCCTCGGCATCCTCGTGCTCGCTTACATGACGCTGTCGGTGCTCGTGCTCTTCGGTGCAATCTCGTTTAGCCTCTGAGGCGCGATTTCGGTTCTTGCGGCAGCCCGAGGATCGACCCAGACTCTCGCCGTGGCTGAACACGAGACTCGAATCCTCCTTCTCGAAGGCATTCACGAGGCCGCGGTCGAGAGTCTCGCAGCGGCGGGGTACAGCAATGTCGAGAGCCTCAAGCATTCGCTCACGGGCTCCGACTTGGTGGGTGCCATTGGCGACGTCGATTTCATCGGCATCCGTTCGCGCACCCAGCTCGACGCCGAGGTGCTCAGTGCATCGAAGAAGCTCAAAGCCATTGGCTGCTTCTGCATTGGGACCAATCAGGTCGACCTCGACCTGGCGCGGCGCATGGGCATCCCCGTCTTCAATGCTCCGTTCTCGAACACCCGCAGCGTCGCGGAGCTTGCGATTGCCGACATCATTTTGTTGATGCGCGGGATTCCGGAGAAGTCCGCGAGGGCGCACCGGGGCGAGTGGGCGAAGACGGCCCGGAATGCGTACGAAGTGCGTGGAAAATGCCTAGGCATCGTTGGCTATGGCCGCATCGGGACGCAGCTCGGGATCCTCGCCGAGGGGCTTGGGATGCGGATCCTCTATTACGATATCGAGCACAAGCTGCCGCTTGGAAATGCCTCAGCTGTGAATAGCCTCGACGAGCTCTTTGCGGAGGCTGACGTGGTCAGCCTGCACGTGCCCGAGACGCCGGTGACCCGCAACATCATCGATGCCGACGCGATGCGGGCGATGCGTCCGGGTGCGCTGCTGATCAACGCGGCCCGGGGCAGCGTCGTCGATATCGATGCCTTGGCTCTGGCGCTCGAGACGGGGCACATCGGTGGCGCGGCGATCGACGTGTTTCCTTTGGAGCCGAAATCCAATCAGGAGACGTTCGAGTCGCCCCTTCGCGAGTTCGACAACGTGATTCTCACGCCGCACATCGGCGGGGCCACCGAAGAAGCGCAGTACAACATTGCACGCGAGGTCGTCGCGAAGCTGGTCAAGTACAACGACAACGGCTCCACGGTTTCAGCAGTGAACTTCCCGCAGGTCACCATTCCCGATCACGAGAATCGCCGGCGCATCCTCCATATCCACCGGAACGAGCCCGGTGTGATGGAGCAGATCAACCGAGTTTTCTCAACGCACGGGGTCAACGTGGCGGCGCAATACCTCGAGACCCAAGCCGACGTCGGCTACGTCGTCATGGACATCGAGCTCGACGACGCCGGCCCGTTGCTAGACGAGCTCCGAGCGATCCCGGCGACGATCCGGGTTCGACTTCTGCACTGACGCTAGAGCGTCGCCAAGTCGCCGCGGAGCTTGAATCGTTACGGGGTTTCCGTTGCCGCGGTGGCCTCGTCGTCATCGTCGATATCGGCCTCCTCGACCCAGGCCATGAACACCGTGTACCCAAGCGAGAGAATCACCGCGCCGACGAACAACCCAAGGATGCCTCCAGCCATGAAGCCGCCCAACGAGCCCATGAAGAGGATCAGCATCGGGACCGAGGAGCCATGGCCCATGAGCAGCGGCTTGAGCACGTTGTCGCTGAGCCCAATCAGCACTGCCCAGATGGTGAAGAGAACGGCAGTCACCGTCGAGCTCACCGAGAACACGTAGAAAATCACAGGGATCAAGACGAGCATGGAGGGGAGCTGCATCACGGCCAGGATCAAGATCAGCAGGGTCCACAGGCCGGCCGCCGGGACGTCGACCGCGAGCATTCCGAGGCCGGCCAGGAGCGACTGAATCACCGCAACGCCAAGCACCCCACGTGTCACGCTTCGAACGCTCGAGGCGGCGAGCTCCGCCATCGAAGGTCCCCGCTTTCCGGCGATCATGATTGCGACGTTCCGAGCCAGTTGTGAGGCGCGCTCCCCATTGGGCAGCAGCGCTCCGGCGATGAAGATCGCCACGACGAACATCAGCAAACCAACTCCCAGGTCGCCCACGGTGGACACCAACCATAGGCCGACGTCTTTCAGATAAGGGGCAAGCTTGACCAACGCGGCCTCTAGGTTCTGAGACGCACCTAGCCAGAGCGCGTGCACGCGTTCGCCGATCAGCGGCCAGTCGGCGACGGCCTCAGGGGGCGGCGGAACCTTGAGCTCGTCGTGGATGAGGTCGCCCGAGAAATCCGCCGTCGAGTCTACCAAGCTCGCGCCGAGGGCAATGGTCGGTGCGATCACCACGAGGAGCGCGATCGCGACCAGCAAGCCAGCGGCAAGCTTGGGCCGACCTCCGAGCGTGCGGGTGAGCTTGGCGTACGGGGTCTGCACCGCGATTGCGATTACGACCCCGCCAAGGATGGGGTTGATGAACGGGCCCAGGATCCTCAGGCACCAGAACACCAACAGCGCGAGAAGGCTGAGCCGCACGGCGACCTGCATCACGCGTTTGTCGAAATCGCGATCGTCTTTGGTATCTTCGCCCGCCGTCATTCGACTAATTCCCTCCGACCCAGAGCACGGCTTCGTCCCGCCCGCTCATCGGGAATGCGCGGACCTCGGCGTCGACGAATCGCGACGCGATACGCGGCATCGCCGACACCAGTCGGTCACTCGTAACCATTGCGACGCGCCCAATCTTCCGGTGGTGGTCCCGCACGAAGCGCAGGTGCGAGCTCATTGCCGAGAAGTCGTCCCAGCCGGGGAAGTGTTCCGCGACGATCACCAAACCCTTGAGCTGGCCGGCTCTTTCGAGATAGGGGTCGAGCTCTGCGCTGACACGCTCGAAGTCGGCGGCTTCGAGCTCTCCCCTGGGCTGCAGAATCAAGACGCTCTGCTCCTCGATGAGCTCGAACGACAGATGCCCCTCGGAGGGCGGTTCCGAGATCCACCGGCGAGCGTCCTCGAAGTCGTCGTCGTCGAACACCCGAACTTCGCCAGGTATCGCGAAGCCAACCGCCTTGATCATGTTCTCTATCCAGTCGATATCGGTCACCACCGCGACCCGCTCGAACGAGGTGAGGTGCTTCATGCCGACCTTGGCGTCCTCCCAGGCGGCACCACCGGTGTAGCCCTTGAACTCATCCCCGATGACGTAGAGCAACCGCACCTTCCGGTGCTTGGTGAGTTGTCCTTCGATGGCCGGAACCAGGACGGTCTTGTAGTCCTCCGCTGTGACTTCGCCGCTTGCTCGGAGGCCGAGCACTCGCTCGGGTAGGTCGGTCATCACTTCGATCATGGGGGCTCCTTTCGGTGGAACGCGCCGGTGGCGTCCGGCGCGAAGTATGGCATGGTGGCGCCCGCATCATGACCGACAAGATTACGGCAAACAAAGTAGTTTCTCTCTCTTACACCCTGCGCGACGATGACGGT
>CALLDH010000224.1 GCA_937998345.1 uncultured bacterium
CGAGTCACCCGGCGCCGAGGCGGCCTCGTCGGTCGAATCCGAGTAGGAACCCGCTCTCACCGGTTCGAGCCTAGACGGAGTCGCGCGGCTCAACCACTATATATAGTGGGGGTCACACACTGACCCTCGCTTCTGGTCGCGCAAGCCGTTGCAATATCGTATGTTCAGTGATAGCCACGTCCAGATACTCCTGTGGGGGGCAGCGTGAAGATCAAGAAGCTCCACATCGTTGGCTTCAAGTCCTTCGTCGACCAGACGACGGTCCACATCGACCACGACATCACCTGTGTCGTCGGGCCGAACGGGTGCGGGAAATCGAACATCGTCGACGCCATCAAATGGTGCATGGGCGAGCAGTCGCCGTCCCGCCTCCGGGGCAAGCACATGGAGGACGTCATCTTCAGCGGCGCGGAGGGGCGTGGGCCTCACGGTTTTGCCGACGTGACGCTGACGTTCGACAACACCGACGGCCTAGCCCCGCCCGAGTACAGCGACTACGCGGAGATTCAGGTCACCCGGCGTCTCGATCGCCAGGGCAATAGCGACTACTTCATCAATCGGACGCCGGTCCGGCTGCTCGACATCACCAACTTGTTCTTGGGTACCGGCGTCGGCAAGCGCGCGTACTCGATCATCGAGCAGGGGCGCATCGGGTTCATTGTCACATCCAAGCCGGAGGACCGTCGCTCGATGATCGAAGAGGCAGCCGGCATCAGCAAGTTCAAGCTGAGCAAGCGGGCCGCCGAACGCAAGATGGACCAAACGCGCCAGAACCTCTTGCGCGTCACCGACATCATCGGCGAGCTCGAGCGCAGCCTCGCGTCGCTCAAGCGGCAAGCGCAAAAGGCAGAACGCTACAAGCGTTACAAAACAGAAATGCGTGACCTCGATTTGTGGGTTGCGTCGCACCGTTTCTTGGATCTGCGAGGACAGATCACCTCGTGCACTTTGCTGTTGTCGAAGGCCAGTGAAGACGTGCAAGCGAGCCGCCGCGCATTGATCGCAAAAGAGGCGTCGGTCGAAGCAGAGCGCGTGTCGCTGCAACAGTTGGGCTCGGAGGTCGAGCGCGGGCAAGGGCGTGCTTATGAGCTCGACAACTTGGTTCGACAGCTCGAAGGTTTGATTCGCCAACAACAGGATCGACAAGCGGCGTTGATCGAGCGCAAAGAGCTCGCGACGCGCGAGTTGCGTCAACTCGAAGAGCAGCGCGACGGGTTGGAGCAAGAGGCGTCGACGGTTCGCCTGTCTCTCAGCGAGCTCGAGGCCCTCGAAACCGAAGCTGAACAGCTCCTTGCGGAGGTCGAAGCGGAGCTCCAAACCCGCAAATACACGGCAGAAGAGGCCGAAGCTGCACTTCAGGGCGCGCGGGTTCAGCTGGCGGAAGGCCGTGCCCGAGCGGCAGGCGCCGAGGCGGTCCTCAATGGTTACGACGCGCGACGCCAAGACATTCGCTCACGTCTCGAGCGCTTGCGGGAAGAACTAGAGACGCTTGCCACGCGTGAAGTCGAGTTCAAGCAGCAACGCGGGGAGTTCGAGGCACGGATGGTCGGGCTGCGCAGTGGAAAGTCCGCGACCGCAGAGCGTCAAACCGAAATCGAAACCTCGCTGTCGACGGGCAAGGACGCGTTGCACCGCGCGGACGCAGAGGTCGACGCGCTCCGCGAGAAGCTTGCGGTGACGAGCTCGAGGCTCCGTTCCCTCAACGAAATTCACGAACGTTTCGAAGGCGTGGGCGCCGGGGCGCAGGCGGTGATGACCGGGTACGCCAACACGTCGGGTGACGCGGTTGGGTCCGGGCTGGTTGGCTTGGTTGCCGATCGCTTGGAGTGTGCAGCGGAGCACACGCGGGCGTTGGGCGCTGCGCTCGGTGGCGCGCTCGAGTACCTGCTCGTCGACGACACGGATGCGGCGCTGCGCGCCGCGGACTACCTCGCTCGCGGCGAGAAGGGCCGCGCGACGTTCCTTCCTCGTTCGCCCGGCGGGGCCGCGCGGATCGTGCCGCCGTTCCCCACGGGGATGGGCATCGTTGGGCCGCTCCTGACCTTGATGCGCTATTCGCACGCGGACAGCGCGTGGGTGCGCTACCTGTTGTACGACGTGTTGGTCGTCGACACGCTGCAGTCCGCCGCACGCCTGCACCGAGAAGGCTTCCAGGGGAAGCTGGTCACGCTCGATGGGCAGGCCTTGCTTGCCGATGGTGCCGTCGTCGGCGGCGCCAAGGATGAGTCGGCCGCGCATCTGCTTCGCTTGAAGCGAGAGATTCGGGAGCTCGAGGAAGCGTCGGCCTTGCAACGCTCGGAGCTAGAGCGGGTTACCGCGAATCAAGGCAAGATTCGGGCAAGCATCGCCGAGCGACAGGCCGCCATCGATTCGGCGAGGGCTGAGGCCCACGACGCGGAGCTGGCAATCCTCGGCGCTGAGCGGGATCTCCACCTCGTCGAGATGGAGGTCCAGCGAATCGACGAGCGCCGCCAAGAGATCGCCAGCGCGGATGCCGAAGGTCGGGCGTCGTTGACTCAAGTCGACGTCGACGAAAACGATACGAAGCGCCTGCTCGCGGACGCGGAGCGCGACGTGAGGGATGCCGAAGAGGCTGCGCGCGTGGCCGAAAGTGTGCTCATCGAACGGCGTCGTGTCGTGGAGGAACAGGCTGCCAAGGCGACCGAGGTCAAGGTGGGCGCGACCCAATCCCACGAGCGTGCCGATCGCGAGCGCTCGATGCTGGGCCAACTCGATCGTTCGGTCGCGGAGCTCAACGCGCGCGAGGAGCGACTGCGTGAGGACGTCACCATCGCGGATCGCGATCAAGGCCAGGCAGCCGGGCGAGTCCTCCTGCACCACGGCCGCCTGAGCGAAACAGCCCACGAGGCCGCCGGGGCTCGCGCCGAGCTTTCGAATCAGCGGGCGCGCTACGACGAAGCTCAGACGCAACTCGGCGGATCGGAGGCGTCCCTGAAGCAATTGCGGTCCGCCATCGACGAGCAGTCCACGGAGCTCAACGAGCTGACGCTTCGCGAGCGTGAGTTGACGCTGTCTCTCGAGCACCTCGAAGAGCAGGTTCTCGATAAGCATCGCGTCGAGCTGGCGTATGTCATTGGCGACCACCATGCGCGGCCGGTGCCCGATGCCGAGGTCACTGCGCGCGCCGAAGAGCTACAGCGTTTGATTGACCGGATGGGCGAGATCAACCTCACCGCCATCGAGGAGTACGAAGAAAACGCCGAGCGCTACGAGTACCTCACGGGGCAACGGCGCGATCTGGATGATGCGCTCACCAAGCTCGAGAAAGCAATCCGTCAGATGAACCGTGAGAGCAGGGCGCTCTTCCGGGAGGCGTTCGCCGCGATCAACGAGCGCTTCAAGCGCATCTTCCCGATGCTCTTCCGCGGGGGTAAGGCCGAGCTACGGCTGACCGACCCGCAAGACATGCTGGAGACCGGCGTAGAGATCGTCGCGCAGCCACCAGGCAAGCGCCTCGGTTCGCTCGAGCTGATGAGCGGCGGCGAGAAGGCCTTGACCGCCGTCGCGATGATCTTCGCGATCTTCCAGTACAAGCCGAGCCCCTTCTGTCTGCTCGACGAGGTCGACGCCCCACTCGACGAAGCGAACATCGGCCGCTTTGCCGAAACCATCCAGCAGATGACCGACCGCTCCCAGTTCATCATCATCACGCACTCCAAGCGAACGATGGAGTTCGCCGACGTCCTCTACGGCGTCACCATGGAGCAGCCCGGCGTCTCCAAGCTCGTTTCCGTGGAGCTCCGAGGCGAAAAGCGCCCCCTCGCCGCCACGGTTGAAGCGGCCGAATAGGGGACACTCTCCGGGTCCCTAATCGACCGGAATCAGGGCACTCCTGAGGAGAAGATCGGAGCGACCCGGGTGCGCACCAAAGAGTCAGATTCGCCGGCGCCCAACACGGGCCAAGGATTCTTGGATCTGGGGTCTGGGGTCGGCCTGGTGGTCGCCAACATGATTGGTGCGGGCGTCTTTCTGAGTGCTGGCTTCATGGCTCAAGAGCTCAGCGCGGGGTGGATCCTTGCCGCTTGGATCGTCGGTGCGCTGCTGGCGATGGCGGGCGCGCGCACGTACGCCGAGGCCGCCGTGCTGATTCCGCGGTCCGGCGGCGAGTACCGCTATCTATCCGAGCTGCTTCATCCCGCCGTCGGCTATGTCGCGGGTTGGGCTTCGCTGCTCGTCGGGTTCTCGGCTCCCATGGCGATCAGTGCATTCGGGGCGGCGGCGTTTGCCTTCGCCGTATTCGGCGCCGGTGACACGCGCTTGGGAGCGGCAGCTCTGATCGCCGCCCTGACCGTGTTCCATGCCATCGGATTGCGGTCCTCGAAATGGACGCAGAACGGGCTCGTCATCGTCAAGGGTCTTCTCGTCCTTGCATTCGTGGCGCTCGGTTTGTCCTTGGGTGACAACCAGTGGCCACACTGGGTTCCGGGAAGAGAACACGAGAGCCATGCGCTCCCGTTTGCCACCAGCCTATTCTTCGTAGCGTACGCGTTTTCGGGTTGGAACGCGGCGGCGTACGCAGCCGAGGAATTTCGAGCACCGAGGCGGGACGTACCGCGAGCGATGTTGATCGGCTGCGCGCTGGTCGGGATCGCCTACCTGTTCGTGAATTGGATCCTCGTTGCGAATCTGACCCCAGAGCGCGCGCGAATCGTCTTCGAGTACGAGGAGGCGAGAGTGACGCTCGGACACTTGGTGGCTCAGGACTTCCTGGGAGATGCGGGATCCAGCGCCATGTCGATCGGTATCGCTGCGATCATGGTGTCGAGCACCAGTGCCATGCTCCTCGTCGGGCCCCGTGTCTATGCCGAGATGGCTCGCGACGGATTCCTCCCGTCATTCTTGCGCGGGAAACCAGGAGCGCCGCCCCGCGCCGCGGTGATTCTCCAGGGCGGGCTCGCGATCCTATTGCTTTACGTGCACACGATCGGGGAGCTCCTCACCAACGTGGCCGGTGTTCTCGTCTTGTTTTCTGCCTTGGTCGCCGTCGGTCTCTTCCGCGTGAAACGGCACAAGCCGAAGCTCAGAGCCCCGCGGCTTCAGGCCCTGGCCGCCGCGGCGATCTACGCGAGCACTTCCATTTGGATGCTCTATAGCGCCTTCAAGAACGAAACCGGTCTCATTCCTTGGATCGCCGTCGCCGCCGTGGCAGCGCTGGCCGGCTACTCCTTGACCCCCAAAAAGAACAAGAGAACAAAAGAACAACAGAACTAGAAGACTAGCTGACGATCGCGTCGAGCGCGGCGGCGTGGGATTCGGCCAGCTCCTCGACAGGGACTTCGCAAGCCCCGTCGATCGCAAGGGTCTGGCCGGAGACGGCCCCGATTTTCTCGAACGGCACGCCGTAGCGTTTGCAGATGTCGCCTGCGGCGCCAATGTTGGCGGCGGGGAGGCTCACGATGATGCGCGAGGGTTCTTCGCTGAAGAGCAGAGCGTGCGCGGGAGCGTCCTCACTCGAGGGGAGGGTGACGCGCGCGCCCTGCCCGTGTGCAATGCATGCCTCGGCGAGGCAAACGGCAAACCCGCCGTCGCTGATGTCGTGCGCGCTCTTCACCAACTTGCCGCGAGCAAGCTCAAGCATTGCATGCTGAAGGGCTGCCTCTGCTTCCAAATCGATGCCGACGGGCGTACCCGTGATCGAGCCGCTGTGCTGGACGAGCCATTCCGAGCCGCCGAGCACGCCGCGAGATGGGCGCCCGAGGTGGGCGATGACATCGCCTTCGCGGACGAATCCAAGCCCGAGCCGATGCTCCGGATCTTCGAGCTGACCGACGACTGCGACCGTTGGCGTTGGCAGGATCGCCTTGCCATCGGTCTCGTTGTAGAGGCTGACGTTGCCGGACACGACCGGAGCGCCGAGGGCGGTGCACGCCGCGGCCAGGCCGTCGATCGCTTGCGCGAAGCGCCACATTTGTTCCGGCACTTCGGGGTTGCCGAAGTTGAGGCAGTCCGTGAGGCCGAGCGGCTTAGCGCCCACACACACGATGTTGCGCGTGCATTCGGCGACGGCCATGGCAGCCCCGCCAAACGGGTCGAGCTCGACGTGCCGGCCGTTGCAGTCGGACGAAACCGCTAGGAACTTCTCTCGGGTTCCGGAATCGTCCTCACAGAAAACGCGAATCACCGCCGCATCGCCTTCGCCCGGACGAATCACCGTGCCATTTCGGACGATGTGGTCGTACTGCCGCCAGATCCAGGATCGACTTCCAATGTTGGGCGAGCCGATCAGGCGTACGAGCTCGGCGCCGAGGTCGTCCGGTGCGTCGCCGGTCATCGTCACCAACGTGGCCCGCTCGGGGCGGGCCTCTTGGGGACGGTCATATTTGGGAGCTGCGTTCGTCAGGAGATCGACGGGGAGATCCACGACGACGACCGGGTCGGGTTTGCCGGTGCCATCGAACGGGTCGTGCCCGGGCGTGGCCCTGCAAACGAAGCGACCGGTGTCGGTCACGCGGCCGACGATCGATGCGTCCAGGTCCCACTTGGCACAGAGGTCGAACACTTCCTGCTCGCGCCCCTCTTTGGCCACCATCAGCATGCGCTCCTGTGACTCGCTCAGGAGCATCTCGTAGGGGCTGAGCGCTTTGGTCCGTCGTGGAATCGCATCCAGGTCGAGCTCGATGCCATTGCCGGCACGGTCCGCCATTTCGACCGACGAAGAAGTCAGGCCCGCGGCGCCCATGTCCTGCACACCCGAAAGGCAGTCCGTTGCAAAGATCTCGAGGCAGGCTTCGAGGAGCAACTTCTCCATGAACGGGTCGCCGACCTGCACTGTGGGAAGCTTGCTGTCGGTCTCTTCACCGAACTCTGCGCTGGCCATCGTGGCGCCATGAATCCCGTCGCGGCCGGTCTTTGCGCCAACGTAGATGATCGGATTGCCGACACCTTCGGCGACTCCGAAGAAGAGCTGGTCGGTTTTGGCGACCCCAACCGTGAACGCGTTGACCAAGATGTTCCCGTCGTAGCTCGGGTCGAACTGCACTTCGCCCCCGACGGTGGGGACGCCGATACAGTTGCCGTACCCCCCGATTCCGGCGACCACGCCCTTGAGCAGGTGAGGGGTCTTGGGATGATCGGGCCGACCGAAACGGAGCGAGTTCAACGACGCCACCGGACGCGCACCCATCGTGAACACGTCCCGCAAGATGCCGCCGACACCCGTCGCAGCGCCCTGGTACGGTTCGATGTAGGACGGGTGGTTGTGCGACTCCATCTTGAACACCGCGCAAAACCCATCGCCGATGTCCACGGCGCCGGCGTTTTCCCCGGGCCCCTGAACCACCTGCGGGCCGGTCGTGGGCAGCCGTGCGAGGTGGACGCGCGAAGACTTGTACGAGCAGTGCTCCGACCACATGACACTGATGACGCCGAGCTCCGCATAGCTGGGGTCGCGGCCGAGGGTGCGCAGAACGCGGTCCCATTCGTGCTCCGCCAGCCCGAACTCGCGGGCGATTTTGGCGGAGCTGTCGGGCTCTCCGGGAAAGTTCGCGGGTGTGCTCATTCGAACCCCAAGTGACGCCGAAGCGACTGGAACAGCGAGAGACCGTCGTCGTTACCCAGGATGCCTTCGCTCGCCCGCTCGGGATGCGGCATCATGCCGAGCACGTTTTTCTCGCGGTTGTACACGCCCGCAATGTCACCGACGGAGCCGTTTGGATTGGCATCGCTGCCGTTTGGAGCGCCGCCGCTAGGCGTGCTGTAACGGAAGGCGATTTGGCCGTTGCGCTCGAGCTCGGCAAGCCCCTCGTCGGTGGTGTGGTACCGGCCGTCGGCATGCGCGATCGGCAAGCGGAGCACGGTGCCTTTGCCCATGTCCGTGAACGGGCCTTCGCTCTCGACGCGCAGATGGATGTCCCGGCACTCGAAGCGAAGGTGAGCGTTCCGCGTCAGAGCTCCAGGCAAAAGGCCCATCTCCGTCAGAATCTGGAAACCGTTGCAGATTCCGAGGACCGGCCCGCCTCGACTTGCGAACTCGCCGATCGCGTTGTCGATGGGGCTGAAACCCGCGATCGCGCCCGCGCGCAGGTAGTCCCCGTAAGAGAACCCCCCCGGAATCACGACCGCGTCTGCGTCACCCAGGTTGGTTTCTTTGTGGAAGGCGTACCAGGCGTCTGCGCCCAGGACGTCGCGCACCGCGTGCAGGGCGTCCCAGTCGGCATTTGAGCCTGGAAATTGTACGACAGCGACTCTCATCGGGCGATTCCGTTGTCCTCGGCGCGCGGAGCATAGATCGGACCGGGCTTCAGGCAACGCGGAA
>CALLDH010000225.1 GCA_937998345.1 uncultured bacterium
CAATGGATTGTCGAGAGGCCATAAGCGGGACGGATAGATTCGACCTGCGATGAGGGCCGCACGAACCCGTTCGCACTCTTCTACTCTGTCGAAAACGCAGAACGCAGAGAAGGGTGCGCTCGAATCTGGCGATGGCTCGAGAATCCGAAAGGCTTCACCGCTCGGCACTTGCCCCAGGAGAGCTCGAAAGTTGTGATCCTGGACGCGGTCCCACTCGGCAAGAGGAAATGTCGCTAGAGTCAAGCGAGAGAGTGGCGTGATCGATGAGAGCTCGCGCGCCATCAGGTTATCCTCGCCTGCCTCGAGCCTCGATCGAAAATCCGGCTTCGTCACCACATGCCCCTGGAGGTACAAACGCTTGAGGAGCATGCCCGTCAGCTTGTCAAATGCGCCGAGCCGGAGCGCCGATGTCGTTCTTGGGGCGTCAGGTAAATCGTGCCCCCGCGGCGACCAAACAGCTCCTCCATCGGCAAGCGGATAGAGCTTCCTCAGAGAGGCAAAGCAGAAGTCTGCGTTGGACATGCGCGCCCAAGACGAGGTGGGTGCATGCGTGTGGTCCTCGATGATCTCGGCGCTGAACCCCTCGGGGATCAAGACGTCGGTGGCGGCGCGCAAACCGAAATAGTTGATGACCAGCACCGCGTCCCCGCGCTGGTCATCGATGGTCGACAGATCTAGCTGCGGGGAGAGGGGGCTGTCCGGATAGGCTAGTAGCTCGATTCCCAGGTCTGTGACGGCGTCCACCACCTGTTGGCAGAAGTAGCTAGGAATCCACCAACGCCGATGCCTAGCCTGCTTCCCAATCAACCTGAGTGCGTCGCGACCGCACCCCGCCAAGAGGCCGTCCTCCCAGGGCCTCGGATGAGAATCCTTGCGGACCTCGAAATCGGCCGCATGGAAGAGGGAGCCTAGCTCCCAACGGTCTGGGTCATTGCTCATTGCAGGAACTGCGCGAGGTCCGTGCCCTCGAGATCCGAGAGTATGGCATCTCGGATCTGTGGTTGCAGCTCCGAGCGCCAACGGTCTTTGACCGCTGGGGGCCGAAACACGGAGTAGTCGCCCGAAACCGATGTGTCCTGCGAGCGGCCCAGAAACGTCGCGGTCTGCTCGGTGTACTCGAGCCCGAGCCATTCGAAGAGGGCCCTGGTCTCGTTCTCGGCGTCGTCGACGAATCGCTCGTAGCGTGCCAGACGGAACTGTCGGGGGTGCTCCGAGGCCAGCCGTACGTGCAGACGTGTAACCCAGCACCAGTCGTCAAATCCAAAGAAGTCGCCAAAGTCGGATTTCTTGGCTGCACCTGAGCGCCAGTGTTCCAGCGGGTCTGCATCAGTTGGAAATTCCTTCGCGGCGGTTAGCCACGAGTGCATCGCCCCACACGGATGACGAACCACCGCAAGCATCTTCATCTCGGGCAGCAGCTCGAGCATCTCCTCGGTCAGGTTCTGGAATCGATTGTACTTGATGACGAGCAATTCCGGATTCGCCTGCTTACATGCGAACGTCGGATACTCTCCGGCCTTTCGCCTAGTGGTTTGATTCATGAAGTCGTCCGCAGAGACATAGGCGCCGCGCAAGACCTCCAACCAGTCATCGCGCTTGGCTCCCTGTCGAATCTGGTTCTTGAACTCGTACGAGAACAGTGGTGACATCCGGTATCGAACGTCGGGGCTACTATCGACGATCTGTCCGATCCAGCTAGTGCCGGAGCGGGGCATTCCTGTGATGGAGGCTAGGCGTTCGTACATCGGCTACCGGCGTTTCATGATGACGTTGAAGCGATAGTGAGCAGTATTGAGGTTCGCGTTCTGCGGGGAGATGTCCGCCGTGTACCCGTGCTGGGCTGCGATTCCGTCGAGTTCGGAGCGCGTCCACCATCGCCCCATGATCTCGTTGCCCTGCCGCTGCTGCTGTTCGTAGACGGCGCGGCGCTCCGGCGTGTTGAAGAAGCTCCACTTCGCCTCGTCGTCCAAGACCCCCGAAAACAGCAGCGCCGTGCGCCGCGCATCGCCTACGGGAGCTCCACGGAGAATCTGCGAAAGGCCATCGGGGCTGAAATAGGCGAGGGACTCGACCATGCAGATCTTGTCGAATGTGCGATCGAGGCAACGGTCGAGCTCGAGCACCGACCCCTCGACGTACTCAATGTTGCTGCTGCAATGATGCTCGCGAGCAATGCGAATCATGGGCTCCGAGAAATCGACGCCGACCACCTCCTGGCAATGCTCTGCGAACCGAGCGGTCAGAAGCCCGTTCCCACAGCATAGGTCCAGCAAGCGGTCCCGCGGTCCCAACTCCAGCAGGGAGACGATCTCGTCGATCACGGACTCGATCTCGGCTGCCGGCGTTGGTTTTCCGCCGTTGGCGGTCCTCCCGACCTGCCGACAAAAATCACCGTCGGTGAACCCTTTCGGAAACTCGTCCCAGTACTCACGCCAGTCAATCATGACACCTCGGCCAGAGCGCTCCTCAGCGCCGCGCCGATCGACTGCGCTTCCTCGCCTTTCACGTCCTGGTGAATCGGAAGGTTGAGAATCTTTCGCGATATGGTGTGAGACTTCGGGAAGGTGCCAGGGTCGATGGCATCAACGAGGGTGTGATAGAGCGCGACCACGCCGACGCCGCTGGCCCGCATTCGTTTGTATACGTCGAATCGATCCACGCTTTCGATCAAGAGCGGGAAGTTCAAGGGGGCGGTCCCCCGGGGAAGCTCCGGCCAGAACGGCGTGACGCCATCGATACCGCGCAGCTCGGCGTTCAACCGGTGGTAGTTGTCGACTCGACGTTCGGCGATGGCATCGAACAGAGCGTCGCGCCAAAGCCGAGTGGGCAGGGCTGTAGCACGCAAGCTGGCGGGCAGAGGCCCGGGGTCGATGGCATCGCGGTTGCGTTGCAAGATCCCACCATCATCGCAGGGAAGCACCTTGTGAATCGAGAAAAGGGCGTAGTCGCCGGTGTCCCCTGTTGCCTGCCCCTGCAGGTCCAAGCAGTGGCAGCAGTCTTCGACGAGCACCGCGCCTGCGCGTTCGCACAGAGCTTTGGCCTGCGCGATTTCGGGCTGGATGCCTCCGAAGTAATGAATTGCCAGGACCGAGAACACTTCGCCACGCTCCAACTCGTTTTCGAGACTCGACAAGTCGATGTTCAATTGCTCGTCCACTCGATAGAACGAGTAGGGAATCTCCAACTGGTTCAGGGGATCCAAGATCCCTGAGCCCTCTAGCGGCGAATAGCCAACATAGGCGGGAAGGACAATTCTTGCTGCGCCGCCGGGCCAGGTCTGGGACAGCAAGTGTCTGAACCCGTCTCGAGCGCGGGTACAGTACTGTCGGGCGCGGATGAAGTTCTGCCGATCGATGGGCTCCTTCTCGAGTGTCATCGTCCGGCCTGTTCGAAGTTGGCGCGCGCGCGCGCGAGGTGTTCGGTGATCGTGGCAGCCGAGTTCCACATCATGACATCGACGATCGAGAGCGTCGGAATGAACTGATACCCGCGAGGCTCATAGCGGAGGTCTTCGAACTCCCTGATGGTGAGCTTGACATCAGCTCTGGCAAACGCATCCGAATCGAACAGCTCACGCCCGCCTGGCGGATTCACGTACTCTGCCGCACCCATCGCCTCACTGATGCGCAACGCCCAGTCGCCGGGCCCATCGATTGGACCGATTTGCAGGTCCATTTCCGAGAAGAACGCGTAGGAGAAGGGAATGTCGAGGCTCTGGCAGACTTCATCTAGAATCTGAACCGACAATTTCGCCAGCGAGTCCGTTTCGGTGTCGAGACAGCGCTCCAAGAGCCGGAACGTATCGTCAAAGAACGGCGCGTTCCTACGATAGTGTTCCACCTGTCGGAGGATCAGGTCGCGCCAATCGCGCCCGGGCGCGAGACGCACGTCGCGAATCGGCGTTCCGCGATGTACCTTGCCGGTCTGGGCCTTGATGTATTGCGAGCCCGACGATGGATGAAGGATCCGATTCCGAACCATCCAGCTCTTGGGTCGATAGTCGGCGACGTCGAAAACCACCCATTTGTCGCACAGTGAGATGAGATCGAAGTACCCAAGCGCCGGGGCAAAGTACGGCTGCATGATGCCTAGTCTCATCGTCCCTCAGGCCGCGGAAATGAGCCAATCCAGCATCCACAAAGCCTAACATGCAGGTGACGCGCGGAGATTTTTTTGGTAACACCAGCGCTCTTGACCCGTCCAAGGCGATACCTATGAATGGCCAGATGCTGCAAGACCGGATTGCGAGCGACTTCAAACGTGTGCGCGCGCAGACCGAAGCACTGGCCGCGCCGCTCTCCGCGGAAGACCAATGCGCACAGAGCATGCCCGAGGCGAGTCCCGTCAAGTGGCACCGCGCCCACACGACATGGTTCTTCGAAACCTTCGTGCTCGGCGCCGCCGGTGTGGAACGCCTTTCTCCCGAGCCCTATGCCGTGTTGTTCAATAGCTACTACAACGCGGTCGGCGAGCAGTACGACCGTCCATCGCGAGGGCTTCTGACGAGGCCCGGGCACGACGAGGTAACCGGCTATCGCGAACGCGTCGACACCGCCGTTCTCGATCTGCTTGGCACCGGCCTCAGCGGCGACGTCGCAGAGCGCGTCGAAGTCGGCCTTCACCATGAACAGCAACACCAGGAGTTGCTGGTCACGGACATCAAGCATCTGTTGTCCCGCAACCCCCTCGAGCCTGCGTACGCCGACCCAGAATCGAAGCCCGACGACGCGGTTTCAATTCCGGCCATGCGTTGGGCCGACCACGCACGGAACATCGTTCGCATAGGCTCGGAGCCCGAACCATTTCACTTCGACAACGAAGGCCCGGTTCACGATGCGCTGGTCCACCCGTTTCAGATCGCCCAACGCCTCGTCATCAACGGGGAGTACGAAGCATTCATCCAAGATGGCGGCTACGACCGGCCGGAGCTGTGGCTCAGTGAGGGCTGGCATGCCGTGCAGACGCAGGGCTGGCGCGCTCCGCTGTATTGGCGCGACGACCCGGAGGGCTGGACCAGGTTCACCCTTCATGGTCGCGAACGGGTTCGAAAGACTGATCCCCTCATGCACGTGAGCTACTACGAGGCCGACGCGTATGCCCGCTGGGCCGGCGCTCGCTTGCCCACCGAGCACGAGTGGGAGGCGGCGACCGCCAAGCCGGAGCCCGCGCCCCTATGCGGTCGTCCCCCGTCCAGCCATCCGGTTGCCCCGAGCCTGTACGGCGCTGCGTGGCAGTGGACGAGCTCGAGCTACGCCGCGTACCCTGGCTACTCCCCGGCCCGGGGTGCGCTGGGCGAGTACAACGGTAAGTTCATGTGTAACCAGTACGTCTTACGAGGCAGCAGTTTTGCGACTTCCGCCGGCCACGCGCGGAGGACCTATCGAAATTTCTTCCCACCGGGCGCTCGCTGGCAGTTCAGCGGCATCCGGTTGGCCCGGGACGGTGGTTGAACCGATGATTGCATTTGATCCATTGAGCACTCGCGAGCGCGTACGCATCGTCGACCTTCATCCAGCCGTAGGTGACTTGCAGTCGGAGGCGAGCGAAGGTCTTCGACGCTCTCCAAAAGTGCTACCGTGCAAGTACTTCTATGACGCGTTGGGTGCGCGGCTGTTCGAAGCGATCACCGAGCTTCCGGAGTACTACCCAACCCGTACCGAGCTCGGGATCATGACCCGAGCAGTGCACGAGATGGCCGAATGCATTGGCCCGCATGCCACTCTGGTCGAGTTCGGCTCGGGGGTGGGTCTCAAGACCCAGAAGCTCCTGGACGCGGCGATCGATCCCAGCGGTTGCGTGCTCATCGACATCAGTCGGGCTGCGCTCGAGGCGTCCGCCTATCAGCTCGCGGATCGCTACGACGACATGGAAGTGATCGCGGTCTGCGCGGACTACACGCAGCCGCTTCGTTTGCCGCGCCCGCATCGCCCGAGCGCCCGCACCGTCGCGTACTTCCCCGGAAGCACGATCGGCAACTTCACCCACGACGAGGCCGTGTCTTTCCTAGGACGCGTGGCCGATCTCGTGGGGCAGGGCGGTGGCCTCCTCGTGGGTATCGACCGGAAGAAAGACATCGGAATCATCGAGGAGGCCTACAACGACGCGCTCGGTGTCACTGCCGCCTTCAACCTGAACATCTTGAGTCGGCTCAATCAGACCGGCGCCAACTTCGACCTGAGCAAGTTCCGTCACCATGCCCCCTTCGTCGAGGCTGAAGGTAGAATCGAGATGCGCTTGATCAGTGAAGTCGATCAGTCGGTTCAGATCGGGAACGCCTGGATTGCCCTGTCCGCGGACGAGTACATCGTCACCGAGCATTCCCACAAGTACGACCTACAGCAGTTCGAGGAGATGGCCCGCGCCGCGGGGTTCCGGCTCACGAGGCAGTGGAGCGACGAGCGCGATTGGTTCAGCGTCTGCTTCCTCGAGGTCGAGGACGCCTAACGCTGGGACAACTTCGCGACCAAGTCGAATTCCGCTGAGTACACGACCGCGTGATGGCGGAAGCTCTTGCTCCGGTCGGTGTAGGTCAGCTCGAATCGGTAAGTTCCAGGAGTGGTGGGTTCTCCGGAGGGCTCGCTAAACTTCTGCAGATTCCCGACGACGAATGGGCGATTCGCTCCGGGAGCAATTTCAACGGCCCCTGTGCGGCATTTTTTCGTGTGGAACGGCTCGTACCCCTTCTCCCAGGCGTCCTCCTTCTTGCGCGCTCGATAGAAGGGAGTCCCGCAGACCGTCTTCAACCAAATGGTTCGCCTGGAGTTGTTGTGCACACGCGTCTTGACCTTGTCCGACGCGGTGACCATGGACGGACGCGTTTCGACTTGAATGTCCCGCGCCTCGGTCTTCACCACGGGCTGACAGCCCTTCCTCGTCCAGCGGTGACTCGACGGACACTCGCACGGCATACACGACTTGCAGCGCTCGTTGGGTGGGCATTCAGGGCATCCAGCGTAGATCCCACGCGAGCTTTCGCAAAGAGCCTGCACGCTTCGGCCGCCACGGAAAAGCTCGGCCGGCTCGCTCGTCAGGACGCAGGCGCCCTTGAAGCACTTGCCGAAGGGTGTCTCGCATTCGAAGTCACAGGTCGCGAGGTCATTCTGCCCGCGGCATTCTGCAAGCTGCTGCTGGTAGTCGAGCAGGTGCGCCTGGTTGACCGCGACGCCACACTCGCATCCCTCGGATTGGCAGCTCGTCTCGACCACTCCACATGCCTCGTCCTCTTCACAGGACCGGTGGGCGGACGTGACTTCGATCCGCTCAGGGCGAGACTCGGCTTGCTCGCACCCAGCGAGCAAGGCGCCGGACACAGCGATCCAGCAGAGTACACTCCGTCCCCCCATCACCTGCGTCCTACCGAAGGTCGCGCGTCATGGCAAGAATGGGCCCATCTTCGGGCCGGCTAGCGCGCCTGAAGTCGGGCGATACGCTCTTCCAGCGGAGGATGGGTCGCCATCAATTTGAGCATGCCCCCGCCCCGGATGCCGAACGCGTTCAGCTCCTTCGGGAGCTGTGATGGCGCGTCTCGCATCGCCCTCAGGCGATTGAGCGCAGAAGCCATCGCCCCAGCGCCTTCGAGGTCGGCGCCGCCCGCGTCCGCGCGGAACTCCCGGCGCCTCGAGAACCAGGCCACGATCATACTGGCAAGGACACCAAATGCCATTTGCAGTGCGATGTAGACCATGAATCGGCCCCGCTCGAACTGACTCGAGACGATGTGGGCGACGAAGATCACGAAGGTGTTGAGGACGCCCTGGATGAGGGTGAGCGTCACCATGTCGCCATTC
>CALLDH010000226.1 GCA_937998345.1 uncultured bacterium
GCCATCGACAAGGCCAAGGGCGTCGTCGACAACGCGCGCACCCTGCTAGAGCATGGCGATATTGCCGGGCTCAAGGAGGAGCTCGAGTCGCTCGGCCGAACACAGCGCATGTTCAAGGGCGTGGTCGGCAAGTCGGCTTGAGCAGTGTCGACGGGCAGACCGCGTTCGAGTGATTCCAACTTCCCGAGCGTGCTCGGTGCGGACGGAACAATCGACCTGGCCGGCGGACTCGCCCGAGAGGGTACCGGCGAAAGGCTGACCGGCCGTCCTTCGGGGGACGCCTGGGTGGTCGACCGCGATCGGCGTAGTCTCCTACCGCCCGCGGTGGGAGTCGAAGCGGCCGCGGTGCCGGAGGCCGGCGAGCCAAGTCCGGATGAGGTTCACCTGGAGATCGCGGATCGCTTTGCGCTCGGGGACTACGCGGCCGCGTTGCATTTGGCGGAGCTCCAACTCGGCCTCGATGCGAACGATGAAGGCGCCCGCCAGTACGCGGAGGCCAGCCGGGCTCGCCTGGAAACCAAATACACGACCCGCATTGGCTCACTCGATTACGTGTTCAATCTCGCGGTTCCCGCTGCAAAAGTGAAGTGGCTGGGACTCGATCCCCAGGCGGCCTTCCTCCTGTCGCTCGTCGACGGCCAGACCAGCGTCGCCGAGGTGCTCGAGCTCTGTCAGATGGGCAGGTTGGAGGCGCTCCGGGTCTTCACCGAGCTTCTGGAAGCCAAGGCGATCCTTCGGGTGGCCTGACGGCGTGCCCGCTTGCGCCTGGTCCGCGGAACACTACCATCCCGCCCCATGGCTGCACACCCCAAGAAGATCGTGCTCGCCTACAGTGGCGGCCTCGACACATCGGTCATTCTGACCTGGCTCAAAGAGACCTACGACGCGGAAGTGATCGCGTTTTGCGCGGACATCGGCCAGGGTGAGGAGCTCGGTGGCCTCGACGAGAAGGCTCGCGCGACGGGCGCTTCCAAGTGCATCATCGCGGACCTCAAGGAAGAATTCGCTCGCGATTTCTGCTTTCCGATGCTGCGTGCGAACGCCATCTACGAAGGCGACTACCTACTCGGAACCTCGATCGCGCGCCCCGTCATCGCCAAGGCAATGATGGAAGTCGCCAGGCGGGAGGGCGCGGATGCGATTTCGCACGGCGCGACCGGAAAGGGTAACGACCAGGTTCGCTTCGAGCTGACGGCGATGGCTATCGACCCACGCATCCAGGTCATCGCGCCGTGGAGGACCTGGTCCCTGCGTTCGCGGACCGATTGCATCGAATACTGCAAGGACCGCAAGATCCCGATCGAGGTCACCGCCGAGAAGCCGTACTCGATGGACGCCAACTTGTTCCACATCAGCTACGAGGGCGGCGTCCTCGAAGACACCTGGAACGAGCCGCTCAAGGACATGTTCCGTTGGACGACAGACCCCCAGGATGCGCCCGATACCCCCGAGTACGTCGTCGTCGGGTACGAGAGGGGCGATCCCGTTAGCGTGGGCGGCGAGCGGCTTTCTCCGGCTACCTTGATCGAACGCCTCAACGAGATCGGCTCGAGGCACGGTGTTGGCCGCGTCGACATCGTCGAGAACCGGTTCGTCGGCATGAAGTCACGCGGCGTGTACGAAACGCCGGGAGGGACCATCCTTCAGCGGGCGCATCGTGCGGTGGAGTCGATCACCGTCGATCGCGAGGTGCTGCGGATTCGTGACGGACTAATCCCAGAGTATGCATCGCTGGTCTATCGCGGTTTCTGGTTTGCACCGGAGCGAGAGATGCTCCAGGCCCTCATCGACGACGCCCAAAAAGACGTCACCGGTGAGGTTCGCATCAAGCTCTACAAGGGCAACGCCGACGTCGTGGGCCGGAGAAGCCCGAACACGCTCTATGACCCGGAGTTCGCAACCTTCGAGGAGGACGAAGTGTACGACCAGGCCGACGCGACTGGGTTCATTCGACTCAACGCGCTTCGCCTGCGAATTCGGGCCCTTCGGGACCAGCGCCGCGATGATTAACCCCCCCTGTTGCGGCCGATTGCCGTCCTCGGTAATCTAAAAGCTCACAAGGTCTTGGACGTTCCAAGTATACAGTTGGTCGCCGCGATTGTCGGCGGCGTGGGTCTGGGCGCGCTGCTTGCAGCTGTTGGCGCCGGCTTCCACACGCTCGGTGAAGCGGGTCTGCAGGCGCTGTCCGAAGGCGAAGGCAGCAACGCCAAGGTTGCCGAGCGGGTTCTGCAGGACCTCGAGGCCGTCCAGTCGCGCCTCTTGCTGGGCCGTGTGCTCTGTGTCGCGCTCGCTGCGACCTTCGTGGCGTATTCATTGTTGCAGCCGTATGGGTTGTGGATCGCGCTCCTCGGTGTCGTCGGCACTGCCGTGGCCTACGCGACGGTGGCGACGATTGCGTGTGCCGTGGTTCGCCAGCGCTCAGGGCAAGCGACCCTCCGGGTTTGGAAGTGGCTGAAGCCCGTGGATCTGCTGCTCACGCCTCTTGCCGCGCCCTTGACGTGGATCGCCGAGCTCGTCGTCAAGCTGGTTCCAGAGGTCGAGCTGGAGGATTCCGCTCGCCTGGCCGATCTGACGGTCGAACACGTCATCGAGCAGGGCGAAGAGACGGGCACCATCGCAGAGGAGCATGCTCAGATGCTTCGAAGTGTCCTCGAGTTCAAGAACACCGTCGCTCGGGAGATTATGGTCCCGCGCACGCAGGTCGTGGCGTTTGACTTCGACACCAGCATCGACGCGGTGCTCGCCAGCGTCATCGAGTCCGGCCATAGTCGTTATCCGGTTTACCGCGGACAGATCGATCAGGTGGAGGGCATCCTCTACGCAAAGGACCTTTTTCAACTATTGCGCAACAGCCCGGATTCGGACGGTATCCTGTTGGCGGATGTGCTGCGAAAACCAGTCTTCTTTGCGGCGGAGAGCCAGAAGATCGGCGTACTCCTTCGCGAGATGCAACGCCGCCGTTCCCATCTGGCGGTGGTGGTTGACGAGTTCGGCGGCGCTGCTGGAATCGTGACCTTGGAAGACATCGTCGAGGAAATCGTCGGGGAAATTCAGGACGAGCACGACGAAGAGGCCCCGCTGGTCTATGAACGCGCACCCGGCCACTACTTCGTGGACGCAAGCATTTCGGTGTACGACCTCGAAGAGCATCTCGGGGAAGCGATCTGCGAAGACAAGAGCGACTTTGATTCCCTGGGGGGATTGTTGGTCCACCTTGCGGGTCAGGTGCCCGTGATCGGGGAGGCTCTTGTTGCGGGGCCGTATCGCGTCATCGTTCAGGATGCGGACGAACGGCACGTTCGCCGAGTCGAGATGCTCCGAGTGAGCACCGAAGAGCCGGATGAGCGGAAGGCTGCCGCTGGTTAGGAAGCCTCGGGCGCCTCGTAGCTGATCCAGTCCTGAAGGATGTCGGCGTTGCTCATTCGCGGCGTCACCACGGTGTAGTGCGCGATCTGTCCTTCTGGCGCGGCGCCCACCGACCCAGCGTTCACGATGTGATACTCCTCGACGGCGCGCTGAAAGGGCACGTGCGTCGCGCCACAGACGATGATGTCAGCCGGATCGTCATCCAGGAGTGCAAGGAGCTCGTCATCGCTGAGGTCGTGGCTGATCTCTCGGTTGGCGTCCGCCGGGGAGCCGTGAACCATCAAGATTTCGCGGCCGTCGACCAGAGGTATCCGTTGCTGCTCGGGGAGGCGGCGAAGCCGCTCCGCGACGAGGTCGCCGATCGCTCCCCGGGTCTCCGCAAACAGACGGGCCTGGCGACGTTGCTCCTCGTCGATCGGGACCAGGCTGCCCGGATCGACCGAGCCGAGCGCCAGGTCGGAGGGCCCGCGGGTGCAGATCGCCCCCAGGCCTTGCAGGCGATGCCACACCTCGAGTGGCTCGTCGCCGCCGAGGAGCAGGTCGCCTGCGACATAGACGCGCTTCACATCGATGCGTTCGAGCTCCGCCAGCACGACCTCCAGGGCCGTTAGATTTCCGTGCACGTCCGAGAGAAACGCGATCGGACCGGCTGCCGGTGGGTGTGCCATGGCCGGAGCCTAGCACCGCCTGGCTTGCATGGAGACGCGGTCGGCCTATTCTCATGCGGGGAGAGCGAGTTGAGCGACAGCAGCAATCCGGACAACGTGATTCGCGTTGGTTTCGGGGCGGACGGCAAATTGACCCGGACCGCAAGCCCGGAGCCGGCCCCTTCGCAGCCTGCTCCGCCACGGAGCGATCCGCGAGAGGGCCTGTACACCGTTCCTGAGGTCGCACGCCTGTTCGGTTACAAGCCATCTAGGTTGCGGTACTGGCACCGCTCCGGGTTGCTGAGCCCGTCCGCACGCGTCGCTGGCCGCAACTACTATACGTTCCAAGATCTGGTCGGGGTGCGGGCG
>CALLDH010000227.1 GCA_937998345.1 uncultured bacterium
GACTATGGATACGTGCAGGGTGTGAAGCACGGCCTGCGCAAGTACAACGATGACCTTGTTTGGGCGCAGACGTATTACAAATCCTGCGTCGAGCGCGCAAACGACGCGGCGCATGAGCCGGCTTGCGCCGAGGCCTCCAAAAGATGGTCCGGGCGTCTGCTCGAGAGGCTGCGCAAGCAAGTCGAATCCCACGGTCTTCCGGTCGGCAAGAAGTCGAAGTAACGAACGGCCGTGAGCGTCCTCGACCGCAAGCTCTTTCGCGAAGTGATTCGGCTTCGCGGCCAGGCGCTGACGATTGCAATCGTGGTGGCGTCCGGGGTGGCTTGCTACATTTCGCTCCAGAGTGCCTGGCGGGCACTCTATGATTCGCGCGACCTCTACTATGAGACGAATCGCTTTGCCGACGTGTTCGTACACCTCGAGCGAGCGCCCAAGTCCGTCGCGCGGCAAATAGCCGAGCTTCCAGGGGTGGCTCGCGCGTACCCACGGATCGTGGAGCGGGTGCGCTTGCCGATGGACGATCTCATTTCGCCCGCCCGGGGCGACCTCATCTCCGTCCCGTCAGCTGGCAAGGCGCCTCTCAACGGGCTGGTCCTGCGCGCGGGGCGCAACCTACGGCCAGGACACTACGATGAAGTGTTGATCAACGAGCCATTTGCCGACGCGCACGGGCTCGAACCTGGCGACCATCTCTCGGCGGTGATCAACGGCAAGCTTCGCGAGCTCCTGATCGTGGGGCACGCGCTGTCGCCTGAATACGTATTTGCCGTAGACACAGGCCTTCTCATGCCGGACGACGCACGCTTCACGCCGATGTGGATGCTCGAGGACGCGATCGCGGCCGCCTATCAAATGGAGGGCGCCTTCAACGACATGGCCGTAAAGCTCGAGCCCGGCGCCAATGAGGACGCGGTGCTGGGCGCGATCGACAGGGTGCTCGTACCGTACGGCGGGCTCGGCGCGCTCGCGCGAGAGCACCAGCTCTCACACTCGATCTTGACGAGCGAGATTCAAGGCATCGAAACGCTCGTCATTTTTCTTCCGGGAGTTTTCCTCGGCGTCGCCGCTTTCCTGCTGAACGTCGTGTTCAGCAGATTGGTCACACTGCAGCGTCCGCAAATCGCTGTCCTAAAGGCCTTGGGCTACGCGAACAAGACCATCGCCCTCCACTACTTCAAGATGGTAGCGGTCATCGTGAGCGTCGGAGCCTTGATTGGGCTGGGCTTGGGCGTCTGGTTGGGCAAAGGGATGCTCGCGATGTACGCAGAGTTCTTTCGACTTCCGGAAATGCCCCAGCGGGTCGATCTGACGGTTAGTACGAATGCGATTCTATTCAGCTTCGTTGCCGGTGCGCTGGGCGCTTCGCTTGCCGTCCGCGCGGCCGTGCTCCTTCCGCCTGCGGATGCCATGCGTCCGCCCGCGCCGACGAAGTACAAGACTTCCGCGATCGAGCGATGGGGATGGACCAAGTGGTTCAAGCAAACCGTCCTGATGGTGTTCCGCGAGATTTGGCGCCGTCCAGGACGGACCGCGTTGTCTTCTCTCGGGATCGCGCTCGCGCTGTCGATTGTGATCCTGGGTCGATTTGGCTACGACGCCTACGGTCCGATGATGCAGGTGCAGTTCGAACGCCAGCAACGCGAAGACCTCACGGTGAGTTTCCTCGATGCGATGCCGGAGCGCGGCCTCGGCTATCTCGCGCACGTGCCAGGTGTCGAAGAGGTCGAGGGGATTCGAATGACGGCCGTTCGGATGCGCTCAGGGCATCACTGGCGCGACACGGTGCTCATGGGCATCCCAAAGGACGCGCGCCTGCGCCAGCTGTTCAGCCTCGATTTCAAGCAGGTGCCCATCCCCGAGGAGGGCGTACTGCTCACGAGCGTTCTCGGCGACATCTTCGGTGTCGAAGCAGGCGACAGGATTGAAATCGAGCTCAAGGAGGGAGACCGCGGGATCAGAGAGCTGACGGTAGCGGGGCTCATCGAGGAAGGCTTCGGTCTTCAGGGGTACATGTCGAAGACGAATTTGCATCGGCTACTGCGGGAGTCTCCCAGGTTTTCGTCGGCGCTGCTTCGGATCAGTGCGCCCATGGAGACTGAGGTTCAATCCCGGCTCAACGAAATCCCCGCCATTCAGGCCGTGTCGCGCAAGAGCGACGCAATCGCCAGCTTCGAGAAGCAAACCGACGAAACGATGAACGTGATGACGTTCATCATGACCTTGTTCGCAACCGCTATCGCCATCTCGATCGTCTACAACAACGCACGCGTGAGCGTATCTATGCGAGGCCGGGACTTGGCAACCCTACGCGTTCTCGGATTCACACGCGGCGAGATCTCGTCAATCCTCCTCGGGGAACAGGCTGTGCAAATCGCAATCGCCATCCCCCTAGGTCTCTTCCTAGGAACAATCGGCGCCAAGGCCCTCATCGCATCATGGGCAGACCCCGAGCTCTTCCGAATGCCATTCATGATCTCGAACCAGACCTACGCCTTCGCGGTAGCGGTGGTTCTAGCGTCGGGGATCGCCAGCGCGCTATTGGTACGGAGGAAGCTCGACCGCCTAGACCTGATCGGCGTACTCAAAACCAGGGAATGACCCCGGGCATGGCAACTGCCTCACAGGAGAACGGCTCCCGACGCACGTGCTCACAGGTGCACCGGTGCTCGGAAAAACACGACACGGCAACTGGATCACCGGAGACCGGCTCCCGACGCACGTGCTCACGAGCGGGACCCGCTCGGCCGTCTCTCTACGTCGAACTACGGCTAGCCTCCCCCCACTCGCTGTGCCGCACATCGCGAGCCGTTCTTCTATGTAGAAGTCGCTGTACGAAGGGGCATCGTGTTGTGACGTGCTTGGACTTAACCCTTTGAAAAAGGGGACTGTCCCCTTTTCGTAGATGTCTACGTATGGAGGGGCACGGCGGGGCGCGATGCGGGGACCCAGCGGCGTAGCGAGTGACAATCGGCACGCCAGCAACCACCGCCGATTGGGCGCGAGCTCCGAGGGGAGGCTTGCGTGGCCTCAGGCCTCAAGCCCCTCCGGCCACCTTTGCAAGCCGACCCGTCCGCAGAGTCCTCGTGTCGTGTCCCGCCGTGCCCCGGGGCGCTCGCGAGCACGTGCGTCGCGGGCCGTTCTCCGGTCGTACAGTTGGGGTTCGCCAGGGTTCCTGTCATGCCGCGGTGGCGGACTTGTCCCTCATTGTCACGAGGGCCTCCTCTTCCCGCCCCATTTCTTTGCTCATCATCCGGTGGTACTGCTGCACCGTTGGGATGTCCCAGTCGAGTGAGGCGACTCGGTCGGAGACCTCGAAGAACTCGAGGGACAGGTCGTCGCGGGCTGTTTGGTACTCGGCGAGACCGGTCCCTTCGGTGATCGCGCGCGCAAGGAGCTCCGCGTCTCGAAGGGCGTTGGTGATTCCGTGTGCGGTGATGGGATCGGTCATGTAGCCGGCGTCACCGACGAGCGCCCAGCCCTCGCCCCAAGGCTGGCGGACGAAGCCTCGCATGCCGCCGAAGAAATGGAGCTTGCTGGCCAGCTGCGCGTTCGATACCCGAACTCCGATGTCTGGCGCCGCTTCCTGGATGACGTGATGGAACGCGCGAACACGCTCCGAGGCGGGTTCTCTCCCGAAGTCCCCGGGGAACGAAGCAAAGAGCAGTGTGTTCCCGTCGTTGGTAGGGATCGCGCCAGCGCCCATCCCTGGGCGGAAGTACCAGCGATTGCCATCGATCGGTAGGTCGCGGAAGTACCCGTAGGCGCAGCTAGTCGTGTGTCGTCCGAGCACGTACGGGGTCGAACCCGCGAGCCGCGCCACGCCCGAGCGACGCCCGTCCGCGCCGATCACGATCCCAGCCCGGACCTCACGGGCATGTCCGGACTCGTCGCGCAGCCGAACGCCGGTCACCCTGCCATCGTCGGCGTGGAGGAGATCCAGCATCTGCACACCGTGGTGAACGTCCGCTCCGGCCTCACGCGCAGCATCTACCAGAATCCGGTCGAGCACGTTACGCCGTGGTGCGTAGAGCGCTTCCACGCCGTGTCTCGCCTTGATGTCGACCTCGACCGCTTCACGTGTCTCGCTGTCAGAGTAGTGGAACGAAGTCTTGGTGATTCGAGGGGTCCCCTCTGCTTCGAGGCGATCGGTCAAGCCCCAGCGCTGAAGTAGAAGCACCGCGGGGCGCATCAGTGCGTGCGTCGACAAGGTGTCGGTGCCGTACCGGCTCTTGTCGAAGAGCAGCACGCGGAGCCCAAAGCTCGCCAGAAGCATCGCAGTCGCGGCCCCTGCGCATCGAGCCCCTACGATGACGGCGTCGTATGTGTCATTCATGGCTTGCATGGTCATGGTCCTGGCTCCTATGCAGCGATCGAAGAGCGGCTGAAACGTTGAGAGATGTGCGCTGCGACGACGCGGGCATCGTTGCCGACGCCATCGATGAAGCTCGACTTGCGCGTTCGTTGGAAATTGAGCCCGAGCGCGTAGATGCCGGCGGCCGGCGTGACACCAGCGTCGTGAATAATTTCTCCCCGGATGTTGAGGACTGGCACGTTGAGCCACGGATAGCGGCGGCGGTATCCCGTGGCCCACAGGACGGTCGAGATTCCCGCGTCTTGCAGGTTGAGCTCGGTTGGCGCGTCAGCGGCGACGATCGGCTGACGCCGATCCGGCTCACACGCGGACATCCGCGTCTCGTCGATGAAGGCGTCGATTCGCTCGAGCAGCCTGTCGAGCTTGCGCTCGGCCGCATCCATGTTGCGACCCAGGTCGCCGGCGAACCCCACACGCGTTCCGTCCGTCGACTCGAACCGGCCCGCGAGGCGAACCCCCTCTTCCTGCAGAACGCCCAGGTCGATGGTTCGGTGGTCGGGAGTACCCACGAGTTGAAGCGACGGTTGACGACGCGCCGACTCGAGGTCGAACGCACGCTCGGCGCGCTCATGAAGAATCCCACTAGCCTCGAGCCACCAGGCGATATCTCTCCCTCGATAGCGTCGAGGGATCCGCGTGTGACGACCGACGGCAAGCGTGACGGGTCGCCCGGAGCGATGAATCTCCTGGGCGAGCTGAATCCCCGAAGCAGACGCGCCAACCACGAGCACTCCGCCATTCGGAAGATCGTCGGCGTTCTTGTAGTGCGATGGTACCACCTGGTGGAGGTGCGACGGCATCCCTGCGGCCACCTTCGGAACAAACGGAACGTCGCAATGTCCGGTCGCGACCACCACGTTGGGCGCTTGCCAATCCCCTTGATCGGTCCGCACCCGATACCCGCGCTCGGCGCGCTCGACACCGAGGACCGTCGTCTCCTCTTCGACTGGAGCGCTGAACGATTTCGCGTACCGCTCGAGGTACGAGATGAGCTCGGGCATCGTCATGAATCCGTCCCGGTCCGCACCTTGATAGCGAAACCCTGGTAGCCGTGTGTGCCACTTGGGGCTCAGAAGGCGGAGTGAATCCCATCGCTCGCTTCGCCATCGTTCGGCGACTCGGCCTCGTTCGAGCACCGCGTGGTCGATTCCCTCCTCGGTCAGACACCGGCTCATGGCCAAGCCCGCCTGCCCGCCGCCGATGATGATTGTGTCTGTCCGTTTCATGGCTTGCTCCTTTCCGCCGGCGGGGACCCGCCGACCGGCCTGTATCAGTCAGACCGGTCGGCATGTTCCGTCGGCCGACACATCAGTCGGCATCCACTTCGATCGACACGGGAACCCCGTTGGTGAGCACGTCGTACACAGCGGAGCGCGCGGTTGACTGCGCGACGACCTTGCGAAGCGTCTCGGCGTCGGCGTCGCCCTTGATCTTGTAGCTCAGGCGAATGCCCTGGTAGCCGTTGCGGACCTCGTCCGACAGTCCGAGCAGACCCTGGACGTCGAGGTCGCCCTCCACGGTGGTCTCGACCGACTCGAGCTCGATGCCCCGCGCGGAGGCGACATTGCCGATACCGGCCGTGATGCAGCCCGCAATGGCGTGAAGAAGGAACTCGACCGGCGACGGGGCATTGCCCACGCCGCAAAGAACCGGCGGGTGGTCGGCGTCGTACACGAAGTCTCCGGTCTGCGCGTGCTCGCCGCCGGCGCCACTGAAGCCTTCGATACGGCTGCGGCTGTGCGTACCCTTGACCCACTTGTTCGAAGCACGGAACTGGAACTTCGCGAGCTCCGGCTGCTCACCGACCGCGTTGATGGTCGCGAACAGGGTCGGGACGTCGACGCCGTTTAGGGGGCGCTTCTCCCGGCGCGGCTTCGGGTCGCTCTGCGTGGGTTCGGTCGTTGCGTTGGTTTCCATGGCATCCTCTTTCGTTTTGGTTGGGGTGGCGGGGGTTGTTCCCGTCCACACAAACCAATCTACGGAGGCCCCGTGTGAGGCTCCGTGTGAGGGACCGTGGAAAACACAGTGGAGGTGATCTTCGTCGCTAAGTGCTTGAAATCACGGGGTATGGAGCGTGGAGGACCAGACGGCAGAGTCGGGAGGGAACCCGTTCACACGGGCTATGGCGCGGAGGGCCTCCGCATCTGGGGCCCGGAATACGCAAACCAGCCGTTTCCCATCGGGCATGAGGTAGCTGCAGACCGGCTCCACGCGATACAGCTCGAGACATTGGGTTTCGGTGGCCATCCGCGGAACATCATCCGGGGTCAACGGCTCGGCAAACTCGCGCTCGAGGACAACGTAATCCACGGGATGAGGATACCACAACGGCAACCCCAATGGCCTTCGAAACCAAGGTTTGACGCCCCGCGCGGTCGCAGGCAGGCTCATCAGCGTGAGCGTCGCCGCGCTTCAGGTCCAGGTGCTAGGGCCGCTTACCGTCCACCGGGACGGTGAGCCCGTACGTCTTCCCCAGTCGAAAAAGACACGAGGACTGCTGGCCTACCTTGCGATCACGGGCCGAGCGCATCGTCGCGACCGACTGTGCTCCCTATTGTGGGACGTTGCGGATGACCCACGTGGCGCGCTGCGCTGGAGCCTGTCGAAGATCCGGACGGTCGTCGACTCCGAAACCAAGCGCTCCCTCGTTGCCGATCGTGAAAGCGTCGAGCTCGAGCTCGAAGAGGAATCGCTCGACTGGCGCTGGCTCCGCAAGGAGCTCACTTCCGGGGTCGACTCCATTTCAACCGATCGCCTGAAGGAGCTCGAGTCCGTGTTCGACGGCGAGCTGCTCGAAGGGCTCGAGCTGATCGACTTCGACGAGTTCACGGCCTGGTGCGCGGCGGAACGCGAGCACGCGCGTAGCACGCACACCAGAGTCCTGCAGGCGCTGGTCGATCGGCTTGCCTCGGCTCCCAGTGACGCGCTGCCGTATGCGCGGGAGCTGGTTCGAATCGACCCGATCAACGAAGAAGCACGAGCTCGGCTAATTCAACTTCTCGCGCTCGCCGACCGTCGAAACGAAGCCAAGGCACAGTACGAAAGCGCGCGACGCATGCTCAAGGAGCTTGGCGCCAAGGCGACAGGGCCCCTCGAGACCGCTTGGCGGGAAGCAACCCGAGGCAAAGATCAACCAGAAGAAGAGCCCGCAGCTTCGAGCGCCGCGCCCACCGTTGCAAGCACGCCGTTAACAGCACACCAGCCGACGAGGCCGCGGGGCCGCGATGTCTTCGTCGGACGCCAAGAAGAGCGAAGCCGCCTGCTTTCGCTTCTCGATGACGCAGGTCAGGGACGGTTGACCGTCTTCATGCTCAAAGGGGAATCCGGCGTAGGCAAGACGCGGTTGCTGGCCGAGCTCAGCGAAGAAGCTCGCCGGAGGGGATGCACCGTTTTCGAAGCCAGCGCGTACGAGGCCGAAGCGGGTCGTCCCTATGGACCTTGGATCGACGCGCTGCGCCGCTTGCCAGCGGATGTGGTTTCGCAGGCCAACGGCACTGCGCTCTCACCCCTTCTGCCCGAGCTCGGCGACTCGACCGAGAGTGAGCAAAGCCGTGACCGCCTGTTTGGAGCCGTAGTCGATTTGGTGGCAGCCCGAGCCAGGCCGGGTTCCCCTGCCCTGCTGCTATTTGACGACATCCACTGGTGCGACGATGCAACGTCGGAGCTTCTCCACTACGTCGCGCGAATGAGCCTTGCCCGCCCAGTAGCAATGGTCTTCGGTGCCCGGGACGGCGAGCTGATCGACAACGAATCTGCAATGCGGATCTTGCGAAGCTTCCGCCGTGACGGCCTCATCGACGAGCACC
>CALLDH010000228.1 GCA_937998345.1 uncultured bacterium
GCGACATCTGGGAGAAATCCGTACCCAGAAGCCCCGGGAATCCTGGCACCTTGTAGCCCGATCGTCTGAGCGACACGGCGGCGCTCGACCGGGAGCTCACGGGAAAATGATTGTTGCGTTCTCTCGACACGATCTATCCACCTAGACGCGCACCACGCGCCACCCCGCGAGCCTAGCACGATCGAAGAGTCAACCTGGCCCGCTAACTCGTTGGTAGACCGTCACTGTTTCCAGCTTGAAAAAAATCTCGAGTCGAGGGCGCTTTCTGAGGATTCAAGGGCAGCGCAGCTGTGAGAGCGCTATGAACCCCCCATGGCCGGCTCCATCTCTTCCGATCCGCCCGCTGAGCTCGATGAGGCGCTCCGAGTGGACGTCCGCGTTCTCGGAGACCTCCTCGGTGAGGTCCTGAGACAGCAGGCAGGGCCGGATGTGTACGAGACGGTCGAGCGCATCCGCGAGCAAGGCAAGGTGCTACGGGAACCACATGCCAGCGATCGGGACCCGGCGCTCGAGGAGCTTTTCGCGATCGTCACGGCGCTCCCGACCGAGACTGTGGGCGAAGTCGTTCGGGCTTTTTCTCTCTTTCTCACGCTTGCAAACACCGCGGAGCAAAGACACAAGGTGCGCGAGAGGCGAACCGCGCAAATGCGCGCGGCTCGAGGGCACGCCGTTGAACCTCGAGCTGATTCCTACAGCGACACGATTGCAAGGATGATCGCCGCGGGCATCGACCCTGCACGCGTGTACGAGGCTGCCAGCGCGCAGCATGTCGAGTTCGTGCTCACCGCGCATCCGACTCAGGTGATCCGGCGTACGCTCCTCCAGCGATACAATCGCATCGCGGATGCGCTTCGGGATGGCGATCGAAAAGACCTCACCCCGGACGAGCAGGACGCCGTGCGGTCACGGCTTCGAAGAGAGATATCGACGGTCTGGCATACCGACGAGCTGCATCGAAGCCGCCCGACCCCGACCGACGAAGTGCGCGGCGGGCTCGCGGTCTTAGAACAATCACTCTGGCATGCGGTGCCCAGCTTCTTACGGCGTCTCGATACTGCGCTTCGGTCGCAGACCGGACACGCCCTTCCCATCGACGCGAGCCCCATTCGGTTTGGTTCCTGGATCGGCGGAGATCGCGACGGGAACCCCAACGTCACCGCGAGGGTGACTCACGAGGCGGTCTTCTTGTGCCGTTGGACCGCGGCCAAGCTCCTCCACGACGAAGTCGATGCCCTCTGCCAGGAGCTCTCAATGGACACGGCGAGCGATGCGCTCCGCGAGCGGGCCGGCACCGACCGAGAGCCCTACCGCGCCCTCCTTCGTAGAGAACGCTCTGCGCTTTCCGCCGAGCTGCGCCGCATCGAGGATGAGCTGGACGCCTTGCAGTCGGACGGAGCTGACCTGCCCCGACTCGGTTCGCCCGCCGGCGCCACACGGTCGTTGATCGACGCGCTCATGCTCACGCGTAGCTCCCTCGAAGAGACCGGGCAGCATGTCGTTGCGGATGGCCGACTTCTCGATCTGATTCGGCGGGTCCACTGCTTCGGCTCGCACATGGTGCGGCTCGACATTCGCCAGGAGGCCTCCCGTCACACGGAGGTCCTCGACGCGCTGACTCGACATCTGGAGCTCGGAGCTTACAGCGACTGGGACGAAGCGGAGCGCCAGAAGTTTCTCATCGCCGAGCTTGGTTCGAAGCGACCCCTCATTCCTGAAGACATGCCCGCCTCGGATGAGGTCCAAGAGGTCCTTGACACGTTCCGCATGCTCTCGAGCCTGCCGCGGGATTCGCTCGGCGCCTATGTGATTTCGATGGCCCGTCAGCCAAGTGACGTGCTGGCGGTCGAGCTTTTGCAAAAGGAGGCGCGAATCGCCGAGCCGTTGCGTGTTGTCCCGCTTTTCGAAACGATAGCGGACCTGCAGGCTTCCCGGGAAGTCATGGCGAACCTCCTGGACCTGCCTTGGTACCGAGCTCGCATTGGCGGCAGGCTCGAGGTCATGATCGGCTACTCCGACTCGTCCAAGGATGGGGGCAGACTAGCCTCGGCTTGGGAGCTTTACCAAGCGCAAGAACGACTCGTCGAACTCTGTCGTTCGCAAGCTGTCCATCTCACTCTTTTTCACGGGCGCGGAGGGAGCATCGGGCGGGGCGGCGGGCCGACCCATCTCGCCATCCGCTCGCAGCCGGCCGGATCCATCGACGGCGCCCTCCGAGTGACCGAGCAAGGGGAGATGATTCAGTGGAAGTTTGGGACACCCGATATCGCCGTGCGCAGTCTCGAGCTCTACTCGACGGCCACATTGGAGGCGACACTTACCCCACCTGCGGCCCCTAGTCCTGCGTTTCGGACGCGAATGGACGCGTTGGCCGAGCGGGCGATGGCGGCCTACCGCGAGGTAACACGCCAGAGTCGATTCGTTCCATACTTCCGAGTCGCGACGCCTGGGATCGAGCTCGGGTCGCTTCAGATCGGATCGCGCCCTGCCCGGCGTAAGGCAGGCGACGGGCTGTCCAGCCTGCGGGCGATTCCCTGGATCTTCGCGTGGACCCAGACCCGGTTGCTTCTTCCTGCGTGGCTCGGCATCGAGACCGCCTTCCAAGAAGCGGCCGACGACGGCGGGCTTGCCGAACTGCGTGAAATGGCCGCGAACTGGCCCTTCTTTCAGTCGACGCTCTCACTCTTGGAGCTCGCTCTCGCCAAGGCCGACGAACGGATCGCGGCGCGATACGACGCCTTGCTCACTCCTGCAGAGCTCGCTGGGGTGGGTGAGGGACTGCGCGCGCGACTCAAGCAAATGAGGTCCATCTTGCTCCATGTGCTCGACCAAGAAGAGCTGCTCGAAGCCGATCCCACGCTTCGGCGCTCTCTTCAGCTTCGGCGCGCCTATCTCGACCCCATCAACTTGATTCAAGCGGAGTTGCTGCGGCGCCAGCGAAATGCCGACGACGTGCAGCTTCAGGACGCTCTGCTGGCCACGGTGAACGGCATCGCGGCGGGGCTCAAGAACACGGGCTGAACAGATGGGTTTACTCAAAACAACCGCGCAAGCGCTCCTCTTGTCATCGACCTGCCTGGCGCTCTGGCCCTTGGCCGCCTCGGCGAAAGCCATCCCGGTGGAACTGCGCCAAACGGAGCAGGGCTGGCAATTGCTGCGTGGCGGTAAGCCGTACTTCATCCGTGGCGCCGGCGGGGATGGCTCGCTCGAACTGCTGGCGGCGGCGGGCGCGAACTCGGTGCGGACATGGGGCGCAGATGACATCGACGCGCGTCTCGACGCGGCGCACGCTCTCGGCCTGTCGGTGACGGTAGGCATCTGGCTGGGCCACGAACGCCACGGGTTCGACTACAGCGACGAGGCCCAGGTGCGCAAGCAGCTCGAAGCGGCCCGCCAGACCGTGCTCCGCTACAAGGATCATCCGGCGGTCCTCCTTTGGGGCATCGGTAACGAGATGGAGGGCTTCGGCGAAGGCGACAATCCGGTTATCTGGAAGGCGGTCAACGACATCGCCGCGATGGTGAAGAAGCTCGACCCGTTCCACCCGACGATGACCGTCACGGCCGAGCTCGGTGGCGGACGCATCGACGGCGTGCAGAAGCTCTGCCCGGCGATCGACATTCATGGCATCAACAGTTACGGCGGTGCACCGTCCGTAGCCGAGCGCTACCGCGCCGGCGGCGCGACCAAGCCCTATGTGCTCACCGAGTTCGGACCGCTGGGCGTGTGGGAGATCCCCAAGAACGACTGGGGCGCGCCCAGTGAGCCAACGAGTACGGACAAAGCCGCGTTTTACCGGCGCAGCTACGAGAGCGGCGTAATCGGCGCGCCGGGTCTCGCCCTCGGTTCGTACGTCTTCAACTGGGGCTTCAAGATGGAGGCCACCCCGACCTGGTACGGTATGTTCCTCGCGGACGGCGCCCGGCTCGGCGCGGTCGATGTCATGACCCAGCTCTGGTCCGGCAGCCCCCCGAAGAACCTTGCGCCCACGGTGGAGCCATTGGTCATCGAGGGTGAACCGCAGTTGGACCCGGGTGACGAGGTACGCGTGCGTGCCGTCATTGCCGATCCCGAAGGTGGTGCGATCCGCGTGCGTTGGGTGATGCACCGTGAGTCCGGTGAATACGCGACCGGCGGCGACTTCCGGCCCGTGCCGCCCGAGGTGGAAGGCGCGGTCCTCGAGGGTCAGGCCCATGGCGCACGGCTGCGCATGCCGAGGGAGCCGGGGCCGTATCGGCTGTTCCTCTACGCCTATGATGCCGCGGGCCGTGCGGCGACCGCGAACGTGCCGCTGCTGGTGAAAGGTGAGGTGCGCACGCCCATGCCGTTTTACGTCTACCGGGACGGTCTCGAGGGCATGCCCTGGGCTCCCTCCGGCTGGATGGGCGCGACCGAGTTGCTGACCCTGGACGGCGACCATGCTGGGAACCCCCATGAAGGCAAAGCCTGCATCAAGATGCGCTTCGTCGGCGAGGTCGGCACCTGGGTCGGCGTCGCCTGGCAGCACCCCGCCAACAACTGGGGCGACCAAGACGGCGGCTACGATCTCAGCGGGGCGACGCACCTGGAGCTGTGGGCCCGCGGAGAGTATGGTGTCGAAAAGATCAGCATCGGCGTGGGTCTCCTCGGCCAGGACAAGGCGCACCCCGATTCAGCCAAGACCACGGTCGAGGACATTCGTCTCAAGAAGGATTGGCAGCGCTACCGCATCCGCCTGAAGAAGCTCGACCTGTCGAGCATCAAGACGGGCTTCGTCGTGACCCTCAGCGGTCGGAGGCCAGATGCTACCATCTACCTCGACAGCATCCGCTTCGTCCGGAAGTAAGGCTGTCGGAACAGGTTACTCAGTGGCCCACCAATTGGCCTTCGAGCTCCTCGAGGCTCTTGCCCTTCGTCTCCGGCAACAGGCGCATCACGATGATGAGGCCGACAATCGCGAACAGGCCGTAGATCAGGAACGTGACACTGTTGCCCAAATTCTGAAGCTCCCAGGGAAAGATGAGCTGCACGGAAAAGCTGACCGCGGAGTTGATGAGCCCGACGAAGGATATCGCGAGCCCACGAACGCGGTTCGGAAAGAGCTCCGAGAACAGCACCCACATCACCGGACCGAGAGAAATTGCAAAGCTCGCGACGAAGCCCAGAATGCCGCCGAGGATGATCTTCGGGTTCATGTGGATTGCCGCGCTGACTAGCGCCGACTGATGGTTCTGGAATGTCTCGCCGCCAACGGCGGCCACGACGGCTTGCCGGAAGTCGATGTCGCTGTCGTAGGTCTGATCGAGTATGGGCTGGAGCGCATCTCTGCTTATCTCCGGCGGCAGCGCGACGACGGCGTCGCTCGTGAGCGTGTAGGTTGCGGAACCGAAACCGTAGGACAGGAGCAGCATGCACACCGCGATACCGGCTAGTCCGACGCCTAGCAGCGGACGCCGGCCGAGACGATCAATGAACAGTATCGCGAGAACGGTGAAAACCAGGTTCACTAGGCCTACCAGCACGGCCTGCATGAAGGAGGCATCCGTGCCAACGCCGGACTGCTCGAATATCATCGGCGCATAGAAGAACACGGAGTTGATGCCGGTGACCTGCTGCAGAACCGCGACCGAGATGCCGATGACCAAAACCAGTCTCATCCCGGGGCGGAACAGCTCACGTAGCGCGGCACGTTCGGTGCTCTGCTCGGAGTGCAGCGAGGCTTTCACGGCGCTGATATCCGCCTGCGCCTGGACGCTGTCACTCACCTTTTCGAGCACGCGCCGCGCGTCATCGTCCTGGCCGTTCATTAGAAGCCAGCGAGGGCTCTCGGGCACCGCGAACAAAGCGAGGAAATAGAAGATGGCCGGCAGCGCCTCGACGCCGAGCATCCAGCGCCAGTTCCAATCGCCAAGGCGAAGGGCTTCCGCCCATGCAAGGTCCGACCGCCCGAATCCAAGAATCAGGTAATTGGTGAAGAATGCGGCGGATATGCCGATCACGATATTGAGCTGGTTGAACGAGACCATGCGGCCACGCATCCCGGCCGGCGCAATCTCCGCAATGTACATCGGCGCGATGATCAGTGCGGCACCGACCCCGAAACCACCAAGCATGCGCGCGGCAACCAAGGTGATGAAACTTGGCGCGACAGCAGACGCCACTGCCGAGATGGCAAACCGCACGGCCGCGATCTTCAGGACCGGGCGCCGCCCCAGGCGATCGCTAAGCGGGCCCGACACCATCATGGCCAAGGTCGCCGTGAGCGTCAGCGAGGCGACAGACCAGCCCAGCTCG
>CALLDH010000229.1 GCA_937998345.1 uncultured bacterium
CTTCTTCTGCCCGATTTGGCGGGCGAGCAGAGCCGAGCCGTAGCCGCTGTCGAAGCTGGCCACATCAGGGTCGGTCTGCTTGAAGAGCGCATGCTCCGCGCTGGCGATGGTCATGTCACAAACCACGTGCAGGCTGTGACCGCCGCCAACGGCCCAGCCGGGCACCACCGCGATGACGACCTTCGGCATGAAGCGGATCAACCGCTGCACTTCCAAGATATGCAGGCGGCCGAGCCTCGCGGGGTCGATCTGCCCCGCAGAATCGGTTTCGTACTTGTACCCATCCTTGCCACGGATGCGTTGATCGCCACCTGAGCAAAATGCCCAGCCACCGTCCTTTGGAGACGGGCCATTGCCGGTGAGGAGAACACAGCCGACGTCCGATGTCTGCCGCGCGTGGTCGAGCGCGCGGTAGAGCTCGTCGACCGTGCCTGGCCGGAAGGCGTTGCGGACCTCGGGCCGATTGAAAGCAATGCGGACCGTGCCGTGAGCATTCGCGCGGTGATAGGTGATGTCCTGAAGGTCGAAGCCAGGCACTTCAGTCCACTTCGACGCGTCGAAAATCTCGGAAACCATGTCGCCCTTACTCCGTGAACTCGTTCAGCACAGCGAGGATGATGCGCCCGAGGAGTGTAGCCACCTGTTGACGCGAGAACTCACCCTCGATCCAACGCTGCAAGATTTCGCCTGCTCCGCTGATCATCACGTCGGCGAGCGCCAGCGACTCGGCTTCGTCCACTCCGGTGAGCGCGCGAAGCGGAGCCAACCAGGGCTGCACGAGCTGCCTGCGGAATTCCTTGCTGAGCTCGGTAATTTCTTGGTCGGGTCCAACGGAACGTAGAAGCTGCCAGCCGCCGGAGCCTCTCGCCTCGATCGTGTCGCAGGCTGCGTCGATGAACGCACGGGCGGTCGTCGCGATGTCGAGCCCCTGGTTCGGATCCGCGACGTCGGGCACGCGACGCGTGTAGTCCTCTCGGAAGTCTTCGAGAACTCCCTTGATCAGTTCGTTCCGGTTTGGAAAAAACTTATAGACGACCGGACGCGTGACTCCCGCCGCCGCCGCGACATAGGGTATGCGCACGCTGTCGATGCCATCGGCAGCAATGATGTCCGAGGTGACACGCAGTAGTTGCCGTTGACGCTCGTCGGGGCTCAGTCTGGTGCGGGTCGCGTCACTAGGTCTATTGGATGAAGGCATGTGCTCACAAAAAAAGGGTGGCCCCTACTGTAGAAGCCACCCTGATCGAGTTAGAACTCCGGACGGCTCAGTCTTGGGCCAGGTTCATCACTTGCTGAAGGCTCATGGCAAGCGTCATGTCACCGTCGATTTTGATTTTGCCGGACATGAAGGCCTGCATGGGGTTCAGCGAGCCGTTGAGCATGCCGAGCCAATCTTCCGAGGAGACGGTGATTGTCGCGCCGGGGCTGTCGTGGGTGCCCTTGGCGACGAAGCCGCTGGTCTTACCCTTGGTGCAGTCCAAACTCCACTCGCCGCCACCATCTCCGGTGATGTTGAACTGGTAGATGGCGTTGGGCTGTGTGGCCGCGTCGGTGTTTTCGGCGGCTCTCGTCTCAAACTTCTCAAAGAACTCAGCTGCGGATTCCATTGATATTGCCTCTCTTGTTGTGTCGGCCGCCGTTTCCACCCTTGGGTCGGTGTGGCCTGCCGGAAGGGGAGTTGTAACCGAAATCACCGCCGGGTGCACCCCCGTAGGGGGGGAAAAACGCTGTGTTTGAAACAAGCCTGAAACGTTCGACACATCCAGCGGAAACAGCCCGGATCTAGGCTCTCCCAACTTCAAAGGAGGAACCGGGGATGGATGCTCTCAATCAGGCGGATACCGCATGGCTCATGGTCTCATGTGCTCTCGTGATGCTCATGACGCCAGGCTTGGCGCTCTTCTATGGCGGCATGGTGGGCTCAAAGAACGTGCTCTCGTCGTTCATGCACAGCTTCATTGCGCTGGGCATCATCACCTTGCAGTGGGTCATCATCGGCTACTCGTTGTCGTTCGGTTCGGACCTCGGCGGAGGTTTCATTGGTGGCTTCGAATACGCGTTCTTGAACGGGGTGGGTCTCGAGCCGCAAGAAGGTTCCACGATTCCGCACATCTTGTTCATGGCGTTCCAGATGATGTTCGCCATCATCACGCCTGCGCTGATCTCGGGCGCCATCGCCGAGCGCATGAAGTTCTCGGCATACTTCCTGTTCATTATCCTATGGGCGACGCTGGTCTACGACCCGATTTGCCACTGGGTGTGGGGGCCAGACGGCTGGCTCGGCGCGCGCGGCGCGCTCGACTTCGCTGGTGGCACCGTCGTTCACCTTTCGTCAGGTGCGGCCGCGCTGGTCTGTGCCATCGTCATCGGCCGCCGTAGTCGGCCGGGCCCGCCTCACAATCTCACGCTGACTTTGCTCGGCGCGGGCATGCTCTGGTTTGGCTGGTTCGGATTCAACGCGGGTAGTGCACTGGCGTCGAACGAGAACGCGGCGCTTGCGCTGGTCAATACACACGTCGCGGCAGGCGCGGCAGCCTTTTCATGGGCCATCGTGGAATGGCTCAAGCAGGGCAAGCCTACTGCCCTCGGTGTGGCCTCCGGTTTAGTCGCTGGCCTGGTTGTCATCACGCCCGCGGCGGGCTTCGTCGGCCCGACCTCTGCGGTCATCATGGGTCTAATCGTCGGTCCGGTTTGCTACGGCGCGGTCATGCTCAAGGGCAAGCTCGGCTACGACGACGCGCTCGATGCGTTTGGCATTCACGGCGTGGGCGGCGCTCTCGGTGCCATCCTGACGGGCGTTTTTGCGGCCGAGGTCTGGGGCGGCACCAACGGGCTCATCGACGGCAACAGCGAGCTCTTCATCGAGAACATCATCGGCGTCCTCGCCGCCGCAGCATACTCGGTGGTCGTCACCTTCGTGATCCTCAAGGTCATCGACGCCACGGTCGGCCTCCGCGTCAGCAACGACCAGGAGAGCGAAGGCCTCGACACCAATCTGCACGGCGAAGAGGGCTACCACATGGGCGGCGCTGGGGCGCTGACCGAGTAAGCCGCGATCCCGACCGAGGACCGATTGTCCCGGGCCTGCGTTCGTCGTAGGTCTGGGACATGGGTCTAGGTAGCTTCATCGCTCGCCTGTTCGGGAAGAAGGAGGAGCCGCGTCCGCCTCTGCCCATAGCGGAGGAGCGGGACTACTCGCTCTCGGAGCTCGCAAGCTACGACGGTTCGGATCCGTCCCGACCGCTTCTCGTCGGAATCCGAGGACACGTGTACGACGTGACGCGGGGCCGTGACTTCTACGGCCCGGGCGGGCCGTACGGGATGTTCGCCGGGAAAGATTGCACGCGCGCGCTGGCGAAGGTGTCGTTCGACGAAGACCTCTTCACTGGCGACATCGAGGGGCTCGACCGGGATGAGCTCGACAAGCTCGAAGAGTGGATCGAGATGTTCGAGGGCAAGTACCGGCGCGTCGGTCGCTTGCTCGAGTCTTAGGGTTGGGGCGACAGCACCGGGGTCACGCGGAGCACTTCGCCGCCAGAGCCACCGCCGTCGTCGGTGATGTACAAGAGGCCGTCCGGCCCCTGTCTTGGTGAGCGAAGGCGTCCCCTATCTTCGATCACGCGAAGCTCGCGGGTCACTTCGCCCGCAGAGGTCAGGAAGTAAATGTGCAGGTGCGTAGCTTTCAAGGTCGCCACGGTCAGCACGCCGTCCCAGTCGCCCCAGCGGTTTCCTTCGATGAAGGTCGCGCCGGATAGTGCGAGCGTCGGCGAGCCGCTCGACCAAATCGCCTCGACCGCATCGGGAAACTTGCCGAGGTCGGTCATCGGGACCGATTCGTTGTATCCGGGTACGGGGTCCCAGCCGAAGTTCCCCGGCAACAGCAAATTGACTTCATCATCGATCGATGGACCGTGTTCGGCCGACACCCCGAGGCCGTCCCTGGAGCGGAACGCGATGCCCTGAACATTGCGATGCCCTTTTGAAATCCAGATGCGGCCACCGGGATTGTCGGGCGCGGCGTCGCCATCTCGATCGACGCGCAGCACTTTGCCGCCGAGCGAGCTGTCGTCTTGGGGCGTGCTTCCAATCGCTGCATCGCCGGTGCCCACCCAGAGATAACCGTCAGGGCCAAAGCGGGGCCGACAACCACTGTGCCTTCCCGAGCTGTAGGGCATGCCGGTCACGATGTCGGTGCGGCGCAGAACTTCGTTACCGTTGGGCGTTCGGAGTGTGAACCGCACCAAGCGCACATCGGAGGCTCCGTCGAGGCCGGAGGCCATGCACACGTAGACGTAGCCGTTGGTCGCAAAGGCAGGATCGACTTCGAGCCCTAGCATGCCGCCTTCGCCGTTTGCGACCACATCATCGGGCGTGACGGTGAACGGCTGGGCGTCCACACCGTCTACATACACATTGAGCCGGCCGGGCCTCTCGGTCACCAGCACGGTCCCGTTGGGAAGCCAGGCGATATCCCAGGGCTTGTCGAGACCGGAGATGAAAGGGGTCACGTCGAGGCCCGAGACGACACCGCCGTTTCCGCCCGAAGCGGCTGAGCCTCCTGAGCCGCCGTCACCGCCGGAACCAGCGCCGCCGCCAGTTCCTGCGCTACCGCCGCTGCTACTTGCAGATTCCCCACACGCCCCCAGCAGGACCGCACAGACCAAGAAAATTCTAAACCCCACATGGACAATTTCGTCTGGGCCGGGCCCGAATTCAAGCAGAAGGAAAGCGTCGGTAGGTCAATGTGGCGACGGTGCCCACGCAAAGTGCGGTCATTGCGTAGAGAAACGGTAGTTTCAGAAGCGCGTCCTGGTCGGCGTCAGGAAAGGTCGCGAGGATCACGGCGATTGCAAGCGGCGTGTTCTGAACGCCGGTTTCGAGGGAGACCGCGCGACGCTGAGGCGGCAAGAGGCCCGCGAGCCGCGCTATTGCGTAGCCGAGCACCATGCCGCTGGCAGCGACGCAGACGCAGGCCAGAAGGCTGGTGTCCTGGGCGGTCAGCACGAGATGGATCTGATCGGAGACACTGGTGACCAGCAGTACGATCAGCAACAAGGCCCCCGAGATGGCGCCCACGCGTTCGACCTTCTTCGCGGTTTCCGCGGATCGATGCCGAACCCACATGCCGCCCGCGATAGGCAAGAGCATCAGCGCAAGCGTGCCCATGACCGTCAGGTAGGGGATCTGCATCTGGGCCTGCGCAAGCGACGCGGTGTACACGTACAAGAGCGTCGGCATCATCACGACGGAGGCCAGCGTCGAGACCGCCGTCATCGAGATGCTGAGCGCCAGGTCGGCGCGCGAGAAGTAGGTGAACATGTTGCTGGCGTTGCCCCCGGAGGTGCAAGCCATGAGCATCAGCCCCAGCGCGTCGGTCCCCTCGAGACCAAACACGCGGATCGCCAGGTAAGCGAGAAGCGGCATCCAGCCAAACTGCGATGCGAGTCCGATCAGCATCGGACGGGGCCGTTCGAGGGCGCGGCCGTAGTCCGCAGGCGTAAGCGACGCGCCCATCCCCACCATGAGAACGAGGGTGAGGGCTGCGACGAGCACCTTGTCGAGCTCACTGACCATCACAACATCATACACGTGTCCAATTCGACGACGCTGGAGCGCCTACCCGCCCCACGGGCGAGCCGCGTAGAGGTGCAGGGGCGGGCTGCACCCTTGCGGATGGCGCATTGACCTTCATTCCGCTGGGGCGCAGCATCGTTTGGTGGACAACGAGAAGATCATCAACGAGGTGATGGGGGGTGGTTTGCGTGTGCTCAATCGCATCGCGGACTCGCCCCTGGTCGAACGCCTCGGACTCGAAGAGCGGGCCCAACAGCTCGTATACGAAGGCGCCAAGCGGGCGTCCGAGGCTGCCGCCAACGCAGCGAGGCGGCTTGCGCCCAGAGGTTCCAGTGACCGCCCGCGGAGGTCGATGAAGTTCGATTTGCGCTTGAGCGAGGAGCAGCAACTCATGCGGGACACGCTTCGGCGATTTGCTGACGATGTGATGCAACCTGCCGCGCGAGAGGCCGACGAGCGATCCGGTCCGCCCGATGGCTTTCTCGAGACCTTCAGCGAGCTCGGTGCAATTGCGATGTCGGTGCCCGAGGCGTTGGGCGGGGCGGCCGAGCAGGTGTCGGCGGTGTCTCAGATGCTCATCGCAGAGGATCTCGCGCGCGGCGACATGGGCCTGGCGTACGCGGCTCTCTCGCCCTTGTCTTTTGTCAACGCGCTCGTTCATTGGGGGGACGAGCAGCAGCGCGCTCGCTTGCTCCCTGCGCTCTTGGAGGGCGACACGATGGTCGCGAGCGTCGCCGTCGTAGAGCCGCAGCCGCTTTTCGATCCGGGCACCTTGCGAACGACGGCCAAGAAACGAGGCTCCCACTACGTGCTTCGCGGAGAGAAGTCGATGGTGGCGTTGGCGGATCGCGCGAAGTGGTTCTTGGTGGCAGCCGAGGTTCCCAAGGCTGGCCCTCGCTTCTTCCTGGTGGAAGGCGATGCTGCCGGCGTCGAAGTGAGTGAGGAACCCGCAATGGGGCTGCGATCCGCGAGGCTAGGCCGCCTGAAGCTCGATGACGTGCGCGTCGCTGCCGAGTCGATGCTCGGCGGTGAAGGGGCGCTGAAGGCGGAGGGCAAGCTGGCCTACTACGACGCGGTGAACCGCGGGCGGGTCGCTTGGGGCGCCATGGCGGTCGGAACCTCCCAGGGCCTGCTCGACTACGCCATTCCGTATTGCAACGACCGGGTTGCATTCGGGGAGCCGATTTCGCACAGGCAAGCTGTCGCCTTCATGATTGCCGACATCGGCATCGAGCTCGAGTCGATGCGCATGCTCGTGTATCGAGCGGCCGGTCGCATCGATGCGGGAATGAAGTGCCAACGCGAGGCGTACCTTGCCCGCACCCTCTGCTCGGCCAAGACGATGCAGATCGGAACCAATGGCGTGCAGCTTCTTGGAGGCGCCGGTTTCATCAAGGACCACCCGGTGGAGATTTGGTATCGCCAACTGCGTTCCATCGCTGTCATGGACGGAAACCTGCTGCTGTAGGGGATTCGATGATCTATTTGGAGATACCCAAGAACCTAAGGCTCGTCGTCAATCAGGCGCACCAGGTCGCCAAGCACGTGTTCCGCCCGATCTCCCGCAAGTACGATCGGGCCGAGCACGACTATCCGAAAGAGCTCGACCTGCTGGCCGCGCTCATGGATGGGCTGAACGCAGGTGGCGGGCGGCAGGGCGCCG
>CALLDH010000230.1 GCA_937998345.1 uncultured bacterium
GCGAGGAGCGTCTTGCCCGTGCCCGGCGCACCCATGAGCAAAACGCCCTTTGGAATGCGGCCACCGAGACGCTGAAACTTCTTTGGGTCTTTCAGAAACGCGATGATCTCTTCGCAATCGTCCTTGGCCTCGTCGATGCCAGCGACGTCTTTGAAGGTGACCTTGTTCTGAGATTCATTGAGGAGGCGCGCGCGTGACTTGCCAAAGCTCATCGCCTTGCCACCTGACGCTTGAAGCTGGCGCATGAAGAACAGGAGAATGCCAACGAGGAAGATCATCGGAAGCCAAGTCACGAGGATGCTCGTCCAGAGGCTGTTTTCGTCTTCGGGCAGATACTCGACGCTCACTTGGTTATCGAGCAGCTGCTTGTTCATCTGCTCGCCCATGATGCCGACGGTCACCTTCTCACTGCGGGCGCCGCGCTGCCCCTGCGCCGCGCTCTCATCGACGGACTTCAGCCAGTAGGTGTACTCACCGCTGTTGTCTTGTGGACGGATTTTGACCTTCTGGACTTTGCCGTCCGCGACGTCGGTGACGAACTCACTGAACGGAACGCTTCGAGGCTGCTCCTCGCGTGCGACAAAATTGAAGATTACGATGCACATCAGGATCACGAGGACCCAGAAGAGCAGTGTTTTTTGGCTTTGTTTCATATGGTAAGGCAGGGGCGAGGCCGAACGATCGGCCAAGTTTGAGCGACGGCCCCTCCTATCTTTGTGAGGCCGGCGAGCCCGCTTGGCAACCGTCGACAGGAGGAAGCCTCAGGAGCGATTGCTGCGTGTTCTGCGATGCTCACGATATTCCAGTGAAAGTCCACCGTCCTGACGATGGACCGACCAACCTGATCCTAGCAGGACCTCGCCCGAGCCCGTAAGAAGTCGGCCCGCCTCGGTGAGATGGCTGCGGTTAGGGGTTAATCCGGTTTCGCGGGCGATCCAGCCTCGGAGCCAGCGAATTCGAATGGGAGCAGGGAACCCGGCGAGGGTTTCGGTGGCGACGAAGCGGTCGCCCTCGGGAGGGAGCTCGGGAAGCTGGCCGTCTAGGTAGGCATTGAGCTCGGCGGCCTCATCGCTCAGCGCGCAGAGGTGCTCGACGACCCGTGGATCCTCCGCCGCGAGCGTGGGCAGAACCTCATGACGAATGCGAACCCTTTCGAAGGCGCGTTGGTGATTCGACGGATCGTCGACGAAAGGAAGCGCCCGCTCCACCGCATACGCTCGAACGTCGGAGCGACGGCAATCGAGCAAAGGGCGAATGACCCCATCGGAACGCCGGGCTTCGATCCCCTCGAGGCCGCGGAGCCCCGCGCCGCGCAGCACCCGCCCAAGCACCGTTTCCGCCTGATCGTCCTGGGTGTGGCCGACCGCGATACGGGCGGCGCCATGAGAGAAAGCAATCTCTTGAAGGGCGCGATATCGAAGGTTGCGCGCCCGGGCCTGAATCGAGACGCCCTTCCTGGTAAGAACGACCCGCGTCTCATAGAAGGGGACGCCGAGTGTGCGCGCAAAATCTCCCACCTGCTCGACCTCCGAAGCAGACTCGGGCCGGAGGCCATGGTCGATCGACGCAGCGCAAAGCGTGATGCCGAGATCACTCCGCAGGCGATGCAGCACGTGCAACAGAGCGGTCGAGTCCGGGCCCCCCGAGCACGCGACCAGCACGTGGTCTCCTGCAGACAGCAGCGCGCGCTCGCGCACGGTTCGCCTCACCGTCGAGGTGATCATGCCGAGACGCTAAAACACGCCAGACGCGAGGGAAAGCCGCATCTCGGTTCGATCGCGGAGGCCGCCCATCCGCGCGGTTTCGGCGTCTTGTGGGGCCCTCGTAGAGAACGTCACCCCTGGCGCGGCAACTCGGAGACCCGAACGCGACCGTCGAAGCAGCCCTGGCCCGGCCTCCGCCGTTTCGAACGCGCGCTGCTCCTTCTCGGTTCGCAGGTCGATCTGAGGGGTCGGCTCCCATCGGTCCTGCCGCTCCTCGCGGACGCCCTTGACGGTAACCAGGATCGCCGGGAGCACACCGGCGAGCCCAACCACCAACGCAGCAACCGAGCCCTTCTCGCGGCCTGGCTTGTCGAGGGCGAAGTAGCCAGCGAGCGCACCGCCGGCCGCCCCAACGACAGGAAAGACCGACAAGGCCCAGGCTTCATTGAGCCCGGAGACCGACGGAATGATCAATCCGAGCTCGGCACCGACGAGGCCCAGGCCAATGGTGCCTTTGGGCGTGGCATCGATGGTATCGAGCGTCGCCGGATCGAGCTGCGCCTCAGCCGCACGTGGAGGACCGGCCAGCGAAACCACCGCCGCCACTGCAACCGCACACCCGATTCGCTCCCAGCTCACTCTGCCCCTCCAGCCGCGTATCAGCGCACAGTACACGGAGCCTGAAACAGCTGCAACCACGCGACGTTACACGCGGAATCATTCCGCTTGAATTGACAGAACCGGGGCCCAAGAATCCCGCCATGGAGGAACGCGACTATCAATCCCTGCTCGTGGAGCAGGATGGCCACATCGTCACCCTGACTTTCAACAAGCCGGAAAAGAAGAACCCGCTGAGTCAGGAGGTGGTGAACGAGCTGCTGTGGGCACTCGACGACGCAGAAGCCGCGGACGACGTGCGCGTCGTGATCCTGACCGGGGCTGGGAACGCTTTCAGCGCCGGGGCCGACTTGAAAGGCATGACCGGGAGCCGCGGCAAGCTCGAGAAGAAGGGCGAGTTCGATGACTTGTTGCTGCGATTCGACACTCTAAAGAAGCCCGTCGTCGCGCGCATCCCGGGATACGTCATGGGGGGCGCGATGGGGATCATCGCCTGCTGTCACTTCGCCATCGCCTGCGAAAGCGCGATCCTGGGGACGCCGGAGATCAAGCGCGGCTTGTTCCCGATGATGATCATGGCGGTGCTTCGACGGGTCGTTGCTACGCGGGACCTGCTGAAGCTCATGTTGCTCGGTGAAAAGATCACCGCAACGAAAGCGAAGGAGATCGGGTTGCTGACCGAAGTCGTGCCCGACGCCGAGCTCGATGCCCGGGTCGCGGAGCTCGCTGGCCAGCTCGCCAAGCAGTCGCCCAACGCAATGCAGATGGGGCTCCATGCGTTTAACGAGCAACGCAAGATGTCCGTCGAAGAGGCCCTTCCCTACCTTCGCGAACAGCTCTACGCCGTGCTCAACAGCGAGGATGCCAAAGAAGGTCTTGCCGCGTTCTTCGAGAAGCGCGAGCCGCAGTGGACGGGCCGCTAGTCGAGTACGTCCTTAACGAGGAACTCGACCGCCCGGCCGCCGATCCAATGATCGGGTTGAAACTCGCCGACGAGCTGGACGTTGTCCCGGCCCTCGATTCGCGAGAACATGGCTGGGGCAAACGCGCGAACCGAGTCCTGCCCGATTCGGAGCTTGAGCTTTCCGTGCGCGCGCCCTTGCCCGACCCCCGTTGCTTCGACGACCTGGGCATCGACCAAGAATGTCGGCACGGGGTGACTCTCTCCGAAAGGGCCGAGTCGCTGCAGATCCTCGACCGTTGGAACGCGAAACGCCCCGCTGAGCGCAAGGTCGATCTCCTCCGATGGCCGGTCGCCGAAGCCCGCGCCCTGGGTGGCCTGCAGGAACGACGCACGAAAGGAGTCGAGGGCGCGCTTCGATAGAGACATCCCCGCCGCGGCACGATGTCCGCCCCAGGCGCTCAGGTCGGATGCGCAATGCGCGAGCGCGTCGTAGACGTCGAAGCCGGGTGTCGTCCGGGCACTGCCGTGACCGTGCTGGCCGTCCAAGGCGACGACGACAGCCGGGACGCCAAACGCGTCCACGAGGCGAGCAGCCACGATGCCGACGATGCCGCGATGCCATGTTTCGCTCGCCACGACCACACCCTCCTCGGGCGTATCTCCGTAGAGCTCGACCACCTGTGCGCGCGCTTCTTCCGTGGCGCGATCGGTGAGTGCCTTGCGCTCCTCGTTCTGCGCCTCGACGTCCTGAAGCAAGCGCAAGGCCTCTTTCGTGGTTTTCGCGGTCAGGAAGCGGAGGGTGAGGTCGGCCAACCCGAGGCGCCCAGGCGCGTTGAGCCGGGGCGCAAATCGAAAGGCCACATCACGTGCCGTGAGTTGGGCGGACTGCGGGATCCTGGCGGCTTGCCGCAAGGCGACGAGGGCCGGCCTCGTGTTCGGAGAGCCGATGTTCTTCAGGCCGGCTCGCACGAGTCGTCGGTTGTCTCCAGTTAGCGGCGCGAGGTCGGCGATCGTGCCAATGGCGACCAAGTCGAGCCATGCCCGTAAGTCGAGCTTGGCGCCCATCTCCGAGCGCAGTGCAGCACCCAACGAAAAGGCTAGACCCGCGCTGCAGAGGCCCTTGTAAGCGAAACCGCACTCAGGGCGATGCGGGTTGAGAAAGGCAAGGGCCGGCAAGGCTTCTTCGGGCACGAGGTGATGGTCGACGACGATGACGTCCACGCCCTGGGCCCTGGCCTTGACGATCCGTTCGTGGTCGCTCGAGCCGCAGTCGCAGGTTACGAGGAGCCCCGGGCGTTCTGCGAAACACCGATCGAGGCCCTGATCGCTCAGACCGTATCCCCCGTGAAAACGGTCGGCGATGAGCACTCGCACGTCCCCTCCGAGCGCCGCGATGACTTCGCTGAGAATGACTGCCGATGTCGTGCCGTCCACGTCGTAGTCGCCAAACACGACGATCCGCTCGCCAGCACGGATCGCGCGTGTGATGCGTTCGGACGCCAACGCGCGGTCCGCCATCGGCTCGGGGGAGCTCAGGCCACGGAGCGTGGAGTCGAGGAACGGGCGGGCCTCCTCGGCGTCGCGGACACCCCGATGCAGGAGCACCTGGGCCGCCGTGAGCCCGAGCCCACAGGCGTCAGCCAGCATCCTGGCCGCCCGCTCGTCGGAAGGCCGCACGCTGTACCGATCCACGGGGCGATCCTATGAACGGTTGAAGAGACGCCGGTCCATCAGCTCGGTGATCGGCGCGGCAATGAAGATCGACGATAGGGTTCCGATCAGGATGCCGATGCCCAACGCGAATGCGATGTCCTGGATGACTCCGGTGCCTAGGAAGAAGAACGCGGACACCGACAGGAGCGTCGTGAGCGATGTGACGATCGTTCGTGACAGCATTTGCGACGTACTGATGTTGATCAGCTCGCGAAGGCTCTTGTCCCGGACGCGAACCATATTCTCGCGAATGCGGTCGAACACCACGATGGTATCGTTGATCGAGTAACCCATGATGGTGAGAAGCGCCGCCACCGTGGTGAGATTGACTTCCTTCTGCAGCAGCACGTAGATGCCCAGAGTGATGAGCGCGTCATGCAGCATGGCGATGACGCCACCGGGCGCGAACCGCAGGTCGAAGCGGAACGCCACGTACAGCATGATGAACGCGATGGCGTACAACAGGGATTGAATCGCTGCCTCGCGGAGCTGCTCGCCAGCCTTCGGGCCGACCCACTCGACGCGAAGCGCCCCTGCAGGCGCTCGGTCGGGAAAGCGCTCCCGAAGTTGAGCCGTCAGCTCGTCTGCAACGCCGACGAGGTGGACCTCGTAGCGTGGATCGCGGCTGCCCGAGAGCGAGTTGAGCGAGCGAACATGCGCCCCACCGGCCTCGAGTGCCTCTTGGAGTTGCTGCTCATGGATCTCTCCCGAGACACGGAGAGTGATCTTGTCGCCACCCGGTGAGACCTTCATCTCGCGGAGAACGCCCTCGCCGAGCGCGGCGTCTACCGCCTCGCGGATCTTCTCGACCTGGTCTTCGGGCAGGGACGACACCTCGCGAACGCGAATGATGTACTCGTTGGGACTGTCCTCGACACTGATCACGTCCGGACGCGCGTAGCCCGCATCTTCGAGAGCCTTCCGGACCTCGCCCGGGCTGGTGTCTCCCGTGAACGCCAGTTGAACCTCGGTGCCGCCGGCGAAGTCGATGCCGTAGTTGGGCCCGGGGTAGAAAAGCGAGACCAGACTGAGGAGAGCCATCAGACTGAGGACCGTGATGACCGGCCCGCGGTACTTCATGAAGTCGATGTAGGTGCCGGGTTTGATGAATTCCATGTCAGCCCACCCGCAGTCGCTGCACGCGCACGCCGCGCACGAGCCAATCAAAGAGCACCTTCGAGCAGAATGTGCCGGTGAAGAGCGAAGTGCCGATTCCGATCAACAGCATCGTGGCGAACCCCTTGATGGGCCCGGTACCGAACTGCCACAGAACGATGCCAGCGATGGCGGTGGTGAGCTGGCTATCGAACACCGATGAATACGCCCTGGCGTACCCTTGCTCGACTGCGGAGCGTGGAGATTTCCCGAGCCTCAGCTCCTCACGGATGCGCTCGGTGATGAGCACGTTCGCGTCGACTGCCATACCGACGGTAAGTGCGATGGCGGCAACACCGGGAAGCGTGAGTGTGGCGCCGATGCCCGACATGGTCCCGAGTAGAAGCTGCAGATTCAGCAAGACCATCGCGTCCGCGACAAGGCCGGCGACCTGATAGTAGGCGGCCATGAAAATCAAGACGAGCACGACCCCCACCAGCGCGGCGATTGCCCCCTTCCGGACGGAGTCCTGGCCGAGCGTCGGACCGATCAGCTGCTCGTTGGCCGGACGAAGCGGAGCGGGAAGCGCACCGGCTTGAAGCACGACGACGAGATCTCTGGCCTCTTGCAGGAGCTCGTTTCGGTCGAGGTAGGCGCCGAGGGTGATGCGGCCCCGGGCGCCGATCTGGCCTTGAATGACGGGTGCCGACTCGACGCGGTCATCGAGGACGATCGCCATACGCTTCCCGATATTGCGGCCGGTGAGGTCCGCCATCCGTGACGCACCTCGCGTGTTCATCGTGAAGTCGACCTCGGGGCTGCCGCTCTGAGGATCGAAGCCCACCGAGGCGTCATCGAGGTCCTCGCCGGTCGCGTCCGCGACGCGATACATGTAATAGGTGCGCCAGCCCTCGCCGCCCCGCTCCGGGTCGGCATCCTGACGACCAATGGCGATCACGTGATCATCCGGCACTGGAAGAGTCGCGATGTATGCGCGAAGGCGATCCCGCGCATCCTCACCGTAGGCCTCGGCGAACGTTTGCGAGCCCGCGTTGAGGTAGATGCCCTCAGGAGGCGCGGCGAAGACAGCCCGCGCGTCCGACTCGTCATCGACAATCTGGAACCGCAACTGCGCGGTGCGGCTGATGATTGACTTGATGCGCTCGAACGAGCTCTCTTGCGCGCCAGGAATCTCGATGATGATGTCGCCATCGTTCGGCCTGGCGATGACCGTCGGCTCGAGAACGCCCATGCTATCGATACGGTTGGTGATCGTGCGCTCGGACTGACGAACCGCGGTCTCGCGCATGTTGGCGAGCTGCTCTTCACGCATGTGAAGGTCGACTACGAGGTCGCCCACACCGCTCGCGACGCGAAGATCACGAAAGTAGTCCTTCACCCAGGTCTTGGAGAGCTTCTGCGCGTCCTCCTGGTTGGAAAACGTGATGCGAATCGCGCGAACCGCACCGCCGTCCTTGTCGACACGTTCGACCTTGCACCGCTGCCGAATCTCTTCGAGCTTGGCCTTGTCGATATCGTCGACTTCCTCCTCGGGAACGACGCCGATCAAGACGCCGCACTGGCGCTGCACTTGCTCGGCGACGCGATCCCGGCGGTCGCGAATGTACTCATCGACCTCGACTTCATACATCAACCGCAGACCACCCTTGATGTCGAGGCCGGGGTTGATCTGATTTTCGAACGTCTCTTTAACGATGTCCGGGCATGGCAACCATCGATCCACACTCGGCCATAGGGCGAGAAAGCCCAAGACGGACGAGCCGACGACGATTGCCAAACGAAAATACCAGCCTCGATCCATGATCCTCGCCTGTGCGTTTAGCTTTTCTCTGTGGGGGGTTCGTCCAACCCGGCAATGTGGCTCCGCAACACTCTGATGCGTGTGCGGTCCGCGACCTCGATCGTCACGTCTCGCTCATCGAGCGCCGTGATCTCGCCGCGGATTCCCCCATTGGTACGGACGATGTCACCCTTGGCGAGGGCGCCCATCATCGCTTCATGCTGCTTTGCACGCTTCTGCTGTGGCCGGATCATCAGGAAATAGAGAACCGCGAACATCAATAGAAGCAGACCGATTTGCTCGGTCCCGCCGCCGCCGGCGCAACCCATGGGCCCCGACACAGGATCGCCACCTCCCGTAGGTGCTGCAGGCGGACCGCCGCTCACCTCGGGCTGAAGCAGAATGTGAAATAATGAGTACAGCACCACCAACCCTCAATGCTCGCAGAGCCCGGATGCACACTGCTATCCAGGCTCCTGAAGCGCCGGCGTTTCTACTCCATGCCCCCAAGCAGGTCAACTCAGCGGAATTGCGGATTTATGCTACATACGCGCGACCCCCGCTTGGTGGGGGTGTGAGGAGCGGCAATGGTGGACAAAGTGGACAAGATCTGGTTCGACGGGAAGCTCATTCCTTGGGAGCAGGCGAACGTCCACGTGTTGACGCACACTCTTCACTACGGGCTCGGCGTCTTCGAGGGAATTCGCTGCTACAAGCTCGAAGACGGGCGAAGCGCGGTCTTTCGTCTGGAAGAGCACATTCGACGCCTGTTCGATTCCGCGCACATTTGCATGCTCCCGATGCCGTTCAGCCAGGCGGAAATCGTCGAGGGATGCCTCGAGACGGTTCGGGCCAACGGCCTCGACGAGTGTTACCTGCGGCCGATCGCCTTCATGGGAGACGGCGAGATGGGTCTCGGCGCCAAGACGAACCCAACCCGTGTGGCGATTGTCGCATGGCGCTGGGGTGCATACCTCGGTGAGGAAGGGCTGCGGCGGGGCATTCGCGCGAAGGTGAGCTCGTTTCAACGCGCTGGCGTCAACACGCTGATGTCCAAGGGCAAAATCAATGGCCACTACGTCAACTCGATCCTCGCCAAGCGCGAGGTCCAGATGATCGGCTACGACGAAGCGATCATGCTGGACGCCCAGGGATACGTCTCCGAAGCATCGGGTGAGAACATCTTCGTGATCCGCGACGGCGCGGTCGCCACACCGCCGATGGGCGTGTCGATCTTGGGCGGCATCACCCGCAACTCGGTGATCCGCGTCATGCAAGACCTCGGGCTCAACGTCCACGAGCGACTCATCTCCCGCGACGAGCTCTACATCGCCGACGAAGTCTTCATGGTCGGGACGGCCGCCGAGGTGACCCCGGTTCGCGAGCTGGACGACCGCAGCATTGGTTCGGGGTCGCGCGGACCGATCACCGAACAGGTGCAGAGCGCGTATTTCGACGCGGTCCGCGGGGTGAACGTGCCGGACGCGAGCTGGTTGGCGATCGTCTAACCGGGGCTCGGAAAGAGCGCGGCACGCGGTGGCTGCTCTCTTGCAGATTGGCACTTGCGACGTCGACTCCACCCCATGGCGCGCTTTCTTCCCAAGCCCCTCAGTACGGAGACAGGACGGTTAGTCGTCGACTACATTCTTATGAATGATGATTCGGCGGCAATGGGGGCATTGGTGGAGCTCGTTTGCCCGCTGTAGCTCGATGGTCAGCTGCGGCGGCAGAGCCATGCGGCAGCCGGGGCAGGTGCCGTCTTTGATGATGAGGACGACGTTGGTGATGCCGGTCTTGAGGCGATCGTAGCGCTTGATAATCGACTTCGGAACCTTGACGGCGAGTTCGTCGCGACCGCTCAGCATCTTGCCGCGTTGCTCTTCGAGCTCGGCGATGCGGGCCTTGGAAGCTTCTTCCTTCGACCGCAGAACCGCCCTGGCCTCCTCGAAGTCCTTTTCGCGCTCGGCAAGCGACGCTGTCTTGGCCTCGATCGCTTGACCGATCCGGGCAAGCTCTTCTTCGCGCTCTTTGATGGAGCGACGGTTCGCCTCGACCTCTCGCTCACCAGCGTCGGCTTCTCGAATGCTAGACGCCTGCGCGACTTTCTTGCGAGCGCGCTGCAGCCCTTCGTTCCGCTCCTTGAGCTCGGTGCTCTGTCGGAGCTTGAGCTGCTCCGCTTCCTCGAGCTGTTGGCGCTCCTGGGCGAGCATGGTCTCGAGCGTTTGTACGCTGTCCCGTAGCTCTTCCAAGCTTTGCGGAATCTGCTTGAGCTCGGCGTCGAGGTCACGCGCCGAATCATCCATTTCAGCAAGTTTAGCCAGCGCTAAAAGCTCTTCGCGCAAGGATCGCCTCCGTGGTCAGCCAAAGCTGGCGGGGCTGTAGCGTGCCTTGCCAATGGGCGCAAGACGGCGGAGCGGCCCCGCAACGTGGGCGCTTACGCACCGTCCACCGGGCTCGCGCAAAACCGCGTCGCGGTTTTGCGCGGTAGGCCCACCTGGACTCGAACCAGGAACAACCCGGTTATGAGCCGGGGGCTCTAACCAATTGAGCTATGGG
>CALLDH010000231.1 GCA_937998345.1 uncultured bacterium
GTCTTCGTCGTCGGCGTTGCAGGTGAGCCCGGTGCAGGCGCGTCGGGCCTCGCGGCCGCCGCTGGCTGCTCGTCTGACGTTGTCAGCGTTGGGGGCGGCACAGACGCCGGTGGCGGCGCCGGGTCGGCTGGTCCGGGGGCATTTGGCGGTGGAGCTTTGCCTGGCGGTGGGGGTCCGCCGGACGGTGCCGGGGCCCGGGGTTCTTCTCCGAACTGTTGCGCCGTTGCCGCTGCAGACCAGAATACGACGAGCAGCGCAATAGCGATTCTCATGCCGCCTGCTCCCCGGAGATTGTGTTGGTTCGCACGATGCGGCTGTACATGTGACCCGATGCCTTGATGATTCGTTCCTGGGTTTCAAAATCGACCCAGACGATGCCGAAGCGCTTGGCATTGCCAAACGCCCACTCGAAATTGTCGAGCAGCGACCACAGGAAATAACCGTGCAGAGGAACGCCCGAGGCGATCGCAGCAAGGCACGCCTCCAAGTGGCTCTTCACATAGTCGCAGCGCCGAGTGTCCTGCACGGGTCCGTCCGGCCCCGGACCCATCGCGTAAGCGGCGCCGTTCTCGGTGACGACCAGCGAGGCCGGCTCGTAGTCCGCGTTCAATCGCACGAGGCTATGGGTCAACCCCTTGGGATACACCTCCCAGCCCATGTCGGTCAGCTCGGCGGGGTCGGGAACCGCAATGGTTCTCGGCTCGTTGTCGGCCTCTGGAATCGTCGCGCTGCGGACGACGGCCCGGCTGTAGTAGTTGACGCCCAAGAAGTCGATCGGGGTGTTGATTTCCTCGAGGTCGCCGGCCTTCACGAAGTCCATGCCGCGGGGCAGCCTCCCTTCGCGCTCATGGTACTCGATTACGTCATTTGGGTAACGGCCCAAATAGATCGGATCGAGGAACCACCGAATCAGCTCGCCGTCGAACTGCCGAGCCGCAATATGGTCCGCCTCGCTTGGCGAGGCGGGCTCGCACTCGGACACGTTGAGCGTAATGCCAATTTTGGCTCGAGGCGCATTCTCTCGGATGACCTCTACGGCCCGCCCGTGGCTGAGCAGCAGGTGGTGTGATGCGACCAAGGCGTCGGGCCAGCTTCGTTTCCCCGGAGCGTGGGCCCCCTGCGCATGGCCGAGCACGCTCACGCACCAGGGTTCGTTGTGGGTGATCCAATGCGCCACGCGATCACCGAGACGCCCGCTGACAGCATGAGTGAACTCGACGAACGCATCCACAGTCGAGCGGTTGGTCCAGCCGCCTTCATCTTCGAGCGCCTGCGGAAGGTCCCAGTGATAAAGCGTCGCCCACGGCGCGATGCCTGCCGCCAAGAGGCCATCGACGAGACGGTCGTAGAAGTCGAGCCCTGCGACGTTCGCGGCGCCGCGCCCTGTCGGAAGTATTCTCGGCCATGCAACGCTGAATCGGTATGCGCCGACGCCGAGCGATGTCATGAGTGCGATGTCCTCGGCGTATCGGTGGTAGTGGTCGCACGCCACGTGGGCGTTGCTGCCGTCTTCGATGAAACCTGGTTGCTCAGCATACGTGTCCCAAATCGATGGACCCCTGCCATCGGTATCGTGGGCGCCTTCAATTTGGAAGGCCGAAGTGGCAACACCCCAAACAAAGCCGTTGGGAAAAACCTCGTCCATCGTGTTGGATCTCCAGCGAAAACACCTGTCAGGGACGACCCGATCAGTTTGTTTGACCGACGAACCAAGTATCAATCGAGGCAAAATGTGTCAAGGATGCCGGGAGTGAGATGAATCAAGTCAAGTACTTGCGACGACCTGTGTGAGTGAACAGACGCGGTGTCGATGGATTCTTCTGTTTAGGCAGAATTGTGACTCATTCGAGGGAAATTAGGCCTTGATCTTTTAGTGAGAACACTGTTTCTATTGTCATTCTTCTGCTCGGAGCAACTTTGTTCACCATTCGAACAAACCGTTGATTGTTTTCCGGGCTGTCAACCCAAGGATTCAAACAATGAAACAGGTATTTGTATCGACCGCGTGCGCGATAGCGTTCGCGGCGTTGGTTACGGGATGCGCTAGCGAAACGGAGGGCGGCTCGAGCGAGCTCGGCACCGTCAACGTTAACCTCATGGTCGGAAACAACGATGTCACATCGGTGACTTTCGACCTCTTCTGCGACGACGGCTTCACCCTCAGCGGCGAGTTGAATGTGGTCGACGATCGTGATCCCCCCGTCTTTGCGACAATCATGGCCCTGCCTGCGGGCGATTGCAGCATCACGCTGACCGCGTCCGACGATCAAGGCGCTACGTTGTGCGAGGGCTCCAAGGACTTCACGGTGCTGGCAAACGAGACGGTCTCAGTTGACGTCGTCTTGCTCTGCACTGGGGATGGGGAAGAGCTTCTCGGCAACGCCGAAATTAATGGGACATTCGAATTCGTCGATGGCAACGCCTGCCCCAGGCTGCACTTCTTCAATGCCGTCCCGATCAACGTGCCCGCGGAAGGCTCCACGGCAACCGTCTTGGTGAGCGACAGAGAAGGCGATCCAATCACGACGGAGATGACCGCCACAGGCGGGAGCTTCGACGATCCGGCAGCGCAGTCGACCACCTACACATGTGGGAACGCCAGCGGCAATCAAACACTTACCGTGACGATTGGCAACGGAGAGCCGGAGTGTGAGCAGAGCAAGACTTTCGATGTGATCTGTCCCGGAACCAACCCGTGTGACGGCGTCGTTTGCGACGACACCGGCAACGAGTGCAC
>CALLDH010000232.1 GCA_937998345.1 uncultured bacterium
GAGCTTCAACCCGTCGAAAACAAGCTTCGCAAGGCCGGCTGGGAGCGCGCGATCGGGGCCTCGGGGACGATTCGTTCCGTCGCGGGGATCCTCAACGAGGCCGGCTGGGCGCACGGCACCATCACGGCGGAAGGCCTCGACAAGCTCGAACAAGCGATGCTCACGGCCGGGCGCTTGGATCAGCTCGAGCTTCCTGGGCTCGATGCAGACCGGCGTCCGGTGTTCGCAGGTGGCGTTGCGATTCTCGCCACCGTCTTCGAACGACTCGAGATCGACGAGATGTGGGTTTCACCCACGGCGCTTCGTGAAGGCCTGTTGTACGATATGCTCGGCCGCCTCCAAGATGAAGACCCGCGCGACCGCACGATCGCGATGCTGTGCAATCGATACTCGATCGACCAGGCCCACGCGGATCGCGTCCAGGCCACCGCCCTCGGCTTGCTCGGCCAAGTGGTCGACGATTGGGACTTGCGATCGGACGACGCCGCACATGCGCTTTCCTGGGCCGCGCAGCTGCACGAGATCGGCCTCGCCGTGAACTACACCGGTCACCACAAACATGGCGCATATCTCGTTGCGTCATCCGACCTGCCGGGGTTCTCCCGCGACGAGCAGGCTCTGGTCGCAGCGCTCGTCCGCGGCCACCGCCGCAAGCTCGACGATTCATACTTCGAGCCACTCCCCGTGGAGCTCGGGACGACCGCAAAGCGCCTGAGCGCCTTGCTTCGGCTCGCTGTCCTGCTCAACCGCAACCGTGATCCAGAGGTTGTCGCGCTCCCGCATGTGACTGCGAACGCAAACAAGCTCACTCTCACCTTCAACGAGGAGTGGCTTGCGGCTTACCCACTGGTGCTGGCTGACCTCGAACGCGAGCAACGCCTCATCAAACCATCCGGCCTGAAGCTCACCGGCTTCGAGGCAGAGTGAGCCCCGATGGACCTGTTCCTCATCCGCCACGCGATCGCCGAAAAGAGAAGGGCAGGCCTCCCCGACGCGGAACGCGCCCTCACCGAAAAAGGCCGCACCCGATTTGAGGCGGTCGTCCACGGCCTCGACCGCGCCGGCTTCCGCTTCGACCGTGTCTACTACAGCCCCTGGCTACGCGCGGCCGAGACCGCCGACCTCCTAGCCTCCATCACCAACGGCCCGATGATCGCCACCGAAGGCCTGGCCCAGTCACCCCAGCCGGACTTCTTCGCATCGCTAGAGGGAGAGAACGTGGCCTGCGTGGGCCACGAACCCTGGATGAGCGACGCCATCGCCCTCCTAACCACCGGCATCCCCAACGGAACCTGGCTCCGGCTCAAAAAAGGCTCCGTAACCTGGCTCCGAGGCGCGCCAACCCCGGCCCAAATGCAACTCCGAGCCCTCTGGGGATACTCTCCCCCCACATAACCCACCGAAACAACACGACTTCTGAAGGAAAGATCGCAGCGACTCACCGCAGTTCGCACTTTTGGGTGAATTCTGTCGACTCCCGGCGGGGCAGCTGGAATATTGAATCGATGTTCCCACGCATCGCTGGGGTGATTGCGCTGACCGCTCTCATCGCCTGTAAGGGTCAGATCCGCCAGGTGGGCGAGCGTGGAGGCCCACCTTCGGTCGACCCGATTCTCGCCATCGAAAGCGGAGTTCGGCGGCTCTCTCAGTCCGAGCTCGACAACACGCTTCGTGACTTACTCGGGGAAGACACCGCACCCGCGGCGCGCCTCTTGAACGAAGACGAGTTCCGCCCATTCGACAACGACTACACAATTCAACAGGCGTCCGAGGCGCTCATCACATCGCTCGAAGCCCTGGCAGAGCAAGTAGCCGAACGGGCCGTGGCTGATGCCGCGCGGAGGTCCGCGCTAGTTCCGTGCACGCCGGCGAGCGCCTCCGACGAGGCATGTTTCCGCGCCTTCCTCGGGGCGTTCCTGCCGCGCGCGCTTCGACGAGCGGTAACCGCAGACGACATCGACGCGTATTTGCCACTGCTCGCCTTTGCGTCCGAAGACAACGCAGTCGTCGCCAACGACTTCTACACGGCGGTTCAGCTGGCCGTGGCGGCCACCTTGCAAGATCCGGAGTTTCTCTATCGTGTCGAGCAAGGCACGCCGGGGAGCACGCCCGGCCTTCTCGAGCTCGACGGCTACGAGATCGCCAGCCGCATGTCGTACCTATTGTGGGCTAGTATGCCTGACGACGCGCTTTTCGCCGCCGCGGCGGCTGGCGACCTAGGCAGCCCCGAGGGCCGGAGCGGCGAAGCCCTCCGAATGCTCGACGACCCGAGGGCCCGCGCGCAGCTGCATCGCTTCCACGCCATGTGGCTGGGCTATCGGTCCATCCCGCACACGCCCGAGCTCGTTGCCTCGTTCAATCGCGAGACCTCGGCGCTCATCGACCGGGTGATTCTCGACGAGCCCGGCAGCTACCTCCGCATGTTCACCATGGGCGAAACGTTCGTCGACGATTCGCTTGCCGACCACTATGGCTTACCGCGACCCGCTGACGGCGAGGGCTGGGTGTCGTACGAAGGAACAGGGCGTGCCGGCATTCTCGGACACGGAAGCCTTCTCGCCGCCTTCAGCAAGTTCGAAGACACCAGCCCCACGCAGCGCGGCATTCTCGTCCGTACGCGGTTCATGTGTGAGGACGTCCCGCGGCCTCCGCCGAACGTCGACGCCGATCAGCCGCCGCAAGGCGCGATGGACGCGGTCTGCAAGTACGAGCGCTACGCCGAGCACCGCGACCAGTCGAGCAGCTGCGCGGGCTGCCACAGCCTCGTCGACCCAATCGGCTTCGGTCTCGAAAACTACGACGTCGCCGGCCGATACCGCGAGCACGATGACGGCCTTCCTGAGTGTGTCATCGAGGGCTCCGGCGAGATCGTCGAGGTCGGCTCGTTCTCGGGTCCGGGTGAGCTCTCTCAACTCCTCGTCGAGAACGACTACGTCGATGCCTGTGCGGTGCAGCAATTCCTAACGTTCGCTTTGGGGCGGCCCACCAACTCGTACGAAGCGGAGCTGCTGCAGGAGATGATCGAGTCGTTCCGGGCAGGGCAGCACGACTTCAAGGCCTTCATGATCGACTTCGTTGCGTCCGAGCGGTTCGCCCGGCGCGCCCAGGAAAGGCTCTAATCATGGCGATGAAGATCAATCGCAGAGCGATTCTCAAGGGCATAGCCGGTGTCTCGGTGTCTTTGCCGCTGCTCGAATGCATGCTTCCGGCCCGATCCAGCACGGCAC
>CALLDH010000233.1 GCA_937998345.1 uncultured bacterium
CAAACGAGACGATCACCGCCACCGTGACGGGGGCCCCTGGCGAGACGCGGTGCCTAGTAGACGAAACTCTGGGAACGGAATATCCGATCATCGCGAAATCGCTCACAATCGTCTATGCATGGTGCGAGCCTGTGCAATAGGCGGCGCAAAAACTGCGTCTTTCATGCCTGAGGCGCAACAGGTGCGGCTCGTATGTCCGGCTAGAACATGTAGCCCACGCCGACGTTCCAGCGATTCGTGATCGCACCGCTTGACGGCCGTTCGTACTGGTAGTCGAACTTGAAGACGACCTGCGCAATGGGGCGGTAGCTCAGGCCGATGGTGGGCACCAAGAAGGCCGGCAAGTTGAAGTCCGGATCCGATTCTCGGAACGTCGTGTCGTAGTAGTCGACCCGCACGAAGGGCACCAGCGCCATCTCGGTATCCACGTAGTAAAGGACGTTGTAGCCGAGCTCTCCGTACACGCCGAAGAGGTCCGATCCGACGGTGCTCGTCGGCGCGGTCTCGCCGGGTGCAACCGTGACTGGCGCCCGGAGGGCGTCGGTGTCGCTGACGTGGAAATACGCGATCAGAAATCGAGACTCGAAGCCTTTGCGGAGGATGCGCCAATCGCCCGAGGCTCCGCCGACCCTCACGTTGACGTCAGCGAGGTCACGTGGCCCAGCCAAACCGAAGTACGGCGATACGCCGAGCACCATGCCGAGGATGGGCTCCCATTCCGCACGGCCAACGAATGCCGGCCCGTTGAGCTCCGCTTGGGTGATTTTGAGCCGGCCACCGCGAAGGCCGCTCCTGCCGGAGAAGCCGCTCGCGTCGAGGCCGCTCATCACATAGAGCTCGTAGCGAAACTTGTCGTTCGGTTGGCCCCAGATACCGATGCCGCCCTCTCGCCAGGTCGTCGGGATGATCACACGGTCGACCGTCGGGCGCTCGACACCGTTGAAGATCGGCGGCTCGTGCCATTGGTTGATGATGCCCATCGGCACCAGGATCGCACCGGTTCGCAAGTAGAGCGCCTCACTCGAACCCTTGAGCAGTCGCCAGTCGAGGAAGGCCTGCTCGATCTGCACCGATCCGGGAATCGCCACACCACCGCTTTCCGCGACGAAGGCATGTTCGAGCTCGACTTCGGAGTAGAACTGGAAGCGATCGTTGAAGCGGTGCGCGAAGAAGATGACGAAGCGATGAAAGTCCAAGATGGAGCTGAAGCCGTCGTCCTCGGGCTTCATCATGTTTAGGTGAAGCTCACCGTAGCCGCCGATTGTAGTCTTCTGCTCACGGCGCATGCGTCCCTGCTGCATGCCGCGCATCGGATCGATCTCGACGCGATACGATCCCCCCGCGGGTTCTTCGGGAGCGACCTCCCCCGGAGGCAACACGATTGTCGGTCCCCCAGTGTCAGTGTCAGTGTCAGTGTCAGTGCCAGCGTCAGTGCCAGTGTCAGTGCCAGCGTCAGTACCAGTGTCAGTGTCAGTGTCAGTGTCAGTGTCAGCGTCAGCGTCAGTGCCAGAGTCAGTGCCAGCGTCAGTGCCAGCGTCAGTGCTCGCGTCCGCGTCCGGGGAGGGCGCTGCGCTTCCGGTGTCGTCCGCGCTTGGTTCCTGCGCCCGCGCGGCAGGATGGCCCAAGCCGAACCCGCTCAGTGCGACCAGCACGAGGCAACTCAGCCCTAAACCCTTGGATACGTTCCTCATCTTCAACCTCTCCATGTTGCAAATGAAAATGATTTTCATCTTCGATAGCATGGCCTGCAAAGAGCGCAACTATGATCGTGCTGGCACACCCTGGCCCAGGCGCTAGGCTGAAATCACTCTGCTTTTCGCCAGGCACACTGTTTGCTTCTTCTTAGGCGTAGCTAGGAGGAAGAGGATGCGTAGGTTTTCCCGATTGCTTTGTTTGGTGCTGATCGGTGGCTCGATCGGGTGCACCACCAGCCCTGAGGTCAGCCAGTACCAGGCCGCCCTGAGGCAGGCGGCCACATGTGATGAGGTCCTCGACGCGATACAAGAGGACGCGATCGCGAAGGTCGATCTCGAGCTCAAGTCGTTCATCGACCAGGACTACTATCAGTGGGGCGGGCCGCTTGCGTTTGAGGACGTCGCTGATCGCGGCGAGAGCGGTGCGGGCGGTCCCGAGGCTCCGACCGCGGCGGATGGCGACAACGGGGCGGACGACCCATCTGGGTTCTCGGATACGAACCGCCAAGTCGCCGATGTCGATGAAGCCGACATCGTCAAAGTCGCCGACGAGGGCCGGAAGCTCTACGTGATTCGCGGCAACGGCTTCCATGAGTTCGATTCCTGGCCGGCGTCGCAAACCTCCAAAGTCGCCGACCTCGAAATTGAAGGCGGCGCGATTGAGATGTTCGTCGAAGGCGAGCGTGCCCTGGTGTTCTCCAACACCTATGACGTCGCGGAGCTCGACGACGGTGACCTGTGTCAGGGCTATGGTGGCGGCGGTGTTCCTGAGTTGGCGGACTTCGACGGCGCTTACTACTGCGGGCGTTCCTTCGTGAAGATCACCGTCATCGACCTTGCTGGCGATTCACCGCGAGCGGTGCGCGAGATTTACGTGGATGGCTGGTACACCTCATCGCGCCGGCATGACAGAATCGTTCGGGCTGTCGTGCAGAGCAACATGCAACGGCCCGGTAGCGTCCCCAATCTCTGGGAGATTCTCTACAATGGCGAGGTCTACCCAGAGTCGCGTGATGAGGAAATCTTCGTGGCTCGCGCCTGGGCAAGTACGGCCAAAGCAGCGATCCGAGCGACGACGCTGGACGAGTGGGTGCCCGTTTGGGGCGAGCGCATCGATGGCGAGATTCAGCAGCAACCTGTGCAATGCGCTGACTTCTACTCGCCGGAGCCCGGCCTCACGAACTATGGGCTCACACAGATCGTCGGCATCGACATGGGCGACGACAGCCCCGCTCAGATCACGTCCATCCTTGGTCAGGCCAGTCAGGTCTACGCCAATGCAGGGGCGCTGATCCTCGCTCAACCCGACTGGACCTGGTTCGAGCGCGGTACCAACAGTGACCGGACAGCGCTCCATCGCTTCGCGGTCTCGTTCGAAGCCCAACGAACGCCCTACCAGGGGTCCGGTTTCGTGCAGGGGATCGTGAACGACCAGTTCTCGATCGACGAGCGAGACGGGATCATCCGTATCGCGACGACTCGCACTAGCTGGCCAAGCCGCCCGGAAGACGGGATTGCTCCGGATGTC
>CALLDH010000234.1 GCA_937998345.1 uncultured bacterium
AAAAAGGGGACAGTCCCCGCTAGCGTGAGGCTTTTTCGTCGTGTCCGGATTGGCCGAAGCGTCGGGAGAGCTCGCCGAGGAGGTCGCGGAGGCGGACTTCGCGGAGGACTAGGCCTACCAGCAGGTGGTAGATGACGTCGCCGGCTTCTGAGGCGACGCGCTCGTTGGACTCCCGGATCAGAGCCTCGCCCAGCTCGGCGGCTTCTTCGCGGACCTTGGCGTCGATCTTCGTCGGGCCGGCGTCCAGCAACGATTTGGTGTAGCTCTTGCCGCCGTCTGAAGCCTTGCGCTCCTGCAGGGTACGCTCGAGCCGGAGGAGCGTGGGTGCTGCGCTGTCGCTGCCCGCTTCGACCAAATTGCCGTCATCATCCAAACGGCGAAAGAAGCAGGTGCGCGCGCCTGTGTGACAGGACGGGCCCGCAGGATCGACCATGTAGATCAGCGTATCGCCGTCGCAGTCGACCCAAACACTGCGAACTCCAAGCGCATTGCCGCTACTCTCGCCCTTCTTCCAGAGTTTCTGGCGCGACCGGCTGTAGAAGTGGGCAAGCCCAGTGCTCAGTGTCCGCTCGATCGCGGTCTCGTCTGCGTACGCCATCATCCGCACCTCACCCGTCTCGGCATCCTGCGCGATGACGGCGACGAGGCCCTGGGAGTCGTAGTTCAGAGCGGCTAGAGACATGGGCGTGGAGTACGCCAGGATCAGGGCTATCGCAACTGTGCCAGTGGCAGTCGCAGTACCTGTGCCAGCGTCAGTGGCAGTGGCAGTGGCAGTGCCAGCGTCAGTGGCAGTGCCAGCGTCAGTGCCTGTGCCAGCGTCAGCGTCAGTGTCAGTGTCAGCGTCCCTGTGAAGTGACTTGGTCATCGTGATCTCCTTTTTCGCGTGTGAGCGGGGGCGGGCTTTCGCCCTTTCGGGGAACCCCGCTCAAACGCGAAACAGGGAAATCACTCATGGGACTCATCATTCAGCAACGGGCGCTTCAGGCAGCAGGTGGCTTGCGGCAGGTGCTCCCGGTCGTGCGGAAGCGCGATAGGTCGCTCCATGACCAAATTCACCGGGCGATGAACAGCGTCGTTCTCAACACTGCCAAAGCTGATGGAAACGATGCCGGAACCGCGAGAGCGCGATTCGCAAATGCGTGCGGCTCGGCCAAGGAGGTGCGTGCCGGGCTCCGACTCGCAGTGGCCTACGGGTGCGTTCCAAACTCGCGAGTCAAGGCGGTGGACACCGCGCTCGATGAAGTCTGCGCGATGTCCTGGAGGCTCTCGGGCCGTTAGAGCCTGCGGCCCAAGCACCAGGTGATGGCACCCACCTCGTCGAGCTTCTCGTCGAGGTGAGTCGCCATATGGGTTTCGATGTAGCCCCAGTCGATCGCGACATTCAGCGCCGCGCGGACCTCTTTGGCGGAACCACATGCGGTCGAGAACCGAGCCCGCGCATTCCCAGCGTCAGTTCCGCGAGCCTCCGCAATGTTCAACACCACACTCTGCGCGGCGCGCTTCAGTTGATCGGCCAGCGACTTATCGTGCTCGCGAATTGTGTGAAGTAGAGGGACAAGCGATGACAAATCGGAACTCGCCAGCGCCGAGTGCCGAAGTCTTAACCCTTTCAAAAAGGGGACTGTCCCCTTTTCCGAGGGGTTAATTTCGCTAGCGCCAGCGTTCAGCGTTTAGTGCCTAATCCCCATTAGGGCTTCCAGAGTGTCCCTGAGCCCTGTCAGGTCGGACGGACTCACACGAGCCGAAGCCCCTGCTTCCAGCGCCGCCTGCTTGTCGGCGTCGCCACCCGCGAGCAAGACCGCGCGGACATGCTGGGTGTTACTGCCGCGTTTGAGCGCTCCGATAATTTCCGCGCCGGAGAGGTGACCGACTTTGGCGCCTAGCACGACGGCGTCCGGAGGTTGCTCGCCGATTTGAAGCAAGCCGGTGAGCGGCTCGGGGTAATCGACGACCTCGAATGCCGTCTGCAGTGTGGCTAGAACTCGGTCCTTGCCACGCATCCCATCGACGAAGAGCGCGACCCGTGGGCGATCCGCTTCGAGCTCTTCGGGGATCGGGTAGCCATACTTGCGTAGGAAATCGAGCACGTGCGGGCGGCGGAAACGGAGATGGCGTCCGGGGGTTCGGAAGTGGGAAATCTGACCGCGGTCGGCCCAGTTGTGGATGGTCTTCAGATCGACCTGGCAGAAGCGCGCGATCTGCGAAGCGGTGAACAGACCCTCAGACTTTTGCGCGTCGGCCACCATCCTTCATGGGTAGCGGCTCGGCCCCCGCTGAGACAAGGAATAACCCGAAAAATCTGGAAAAAATGTAGCCTAGCGAACAGGCTAGGGGGCGTCGCGCCAGGCACCGTCGTCGAACACCATCCGCGTCGCACCCGGCAGTACCACTTCGCGTTCGGGGTGCTCCGGGTCCCCGGGCAGAGCGAGGAACCAACCGTCGTCTCCAGTAACGAGTCGTGGACGAACCAGCGGCGGTTTCCGCGAAAGCGCGTCGGCGATCACCGACTTCGCGTCGTCGAACTGCGCTAGCCATTGCAAGGTGCGCACAGTCGGGGGCGCCAACTTGATTCGGCCGGCATACATGTCGTCGATGGCGCCGGCGGGGCGAAGCCAAGTCGCGGACGTCGTTTCGGTGCCGTCATGAGATGCGGTTTGGTCTTCGGGCAGTACGGCGACGTAGAAGCGCGTGTCGAAACGGCGGCTTTCCATCTTGGGAGTGATCCAGCGCGCGTATGGAGTGAGCGCCGTGGACTGGATGTTCATGTCCAGATCGGTAGCGAGCGCCGAAAACGAAGCGCCGGCGTGGAGTAGCTCGCGGGCTGCCACCAGGTCCACACCCGACGCGGTGCTCGCCAACAGCACGCCGGCTTCTTCGAATGTTTCTCGGACTGCTGTGACCAGCAAACCCAATCCGACCTCGGGGTCGGACTCGCCGAGCCGCTCCGTGATCTCTTCGGCCGGCCGGTCGACCCTGGCGCGCCAGGCAGGTTCGGCGTCGCTTGGGTCGACCTTCCCCCCCGGAAACACGTGCGCGCCTCCCATGAAGCCGCTCTGGTGGTGCCGGCAGAGGAGGAACGTCTCTAGGCCCTGGTCGGCTTCACGCAGGACGATCACCGTCGACGCGTCTTTGATGGGCTTGTCGGGCGTATCGCCACTCATGAGCCGCGGGACACCAGCACATGCGTGGTCGACACTCCGATCGCATTGGCGATGCGCGCCAGCGTCTCGAGTGAAGGCGTGTGCCGCCCAGCCTCGACCCGCGCGATGTTTGGACGATGAATGCCGGTGCGCCGGGCGAGCTCTGCCTGCGTGAGTCCGGCAGCAAGCCGGAGCTCACGAAGGCGCGCGCCGAGTTTCTCTCCATCGATCGCGATGTCTTCCTGCCCGTTGGTCATCTCGGCGGCCGCATGCATCGATTCGATCGTGAGTTGGCAGACGGCCCCGCTCTCCAAGAGCAGGGTGGCTTTGATTGCGCTCGGATCGATCGTGATGCTCGCGATGTCGGACCCGTCGTCCGATGCGTCGAGCGGCCGGCGATGAAGCGAAGATGCGCCGTCGCCGAGGATGGCGAGGACTTCGTCGCCGCACGGAGACCCAGTCACGAACTCGAAACGAAGATGGCGCTGTTGATCGGCGCGGCGGACAATCGCGGCTGCCACCTGGGCAACGTCTCGGTCTCCACTCGTGACCAGACCGTGACAAAGCTCAGTGATGATGTCCTCGAGCGTGTCGCGATCACGATCGACGTGAGCGATCGGCAATGCACCGGACGCGCGCACGAAGCCGATCGTCGAGAGCAGATCATCTGCGTCGAGTTGTGCGCCATCGACATCCACGATGACTGCGAGCTGACCATCAACCGAATTCGCGAGGTCGCTCGGCGCGACAACCTTCGCTTCGATGTCGTGCTTCGCCAGCGCCTGGCGCCACTGCTCCACGACCTGGTCGCGTTCTGTCAACAATGTCACGCTTGGCGTCATCATTCCTCCGAGTACGGTAGCGATGAGGTTTACACGCCTGCGTCGTGATCCTCAACAAGGGATTCACCGGAAACTACGGCACGATTTTTGTCCAGGACTTTCCGAAACTGCTCGTGGTTGACACCCGACTGACGCTTTGCTACCCACGTTCGCCTTCCTACCGGGTGGCCGCTCTTGGTTCAGTTAAGGGGAACCACCGATGTTCAAGTCGACCTGCGTTTTCTCGGGCAACTCCAATCCGGCTCTAGCCGAAAAGATCGCCCACTATCTGGAATTGCCCGTAGCCCGTGCGCGTGTGACGCGTTTTTCGGATGGCGAGGTGTTCGCCGAGATCAAGGAAAACGTGCGCGGTGTGGATGTGTACGTCATCCAATCGACCTGCGCGCCCGTCAACGACAACTTGATGGAACTCTTGGTGATGATCGACGCGCTGAAACGCGCATCCGCTGGTTCGATTACCGCGGTCGTCCCCTATTACGGATATGCGAGACAGGACAGAAAGGCTGCGCCGCGGACCCCGATCACGGCGAAGTTGGTGGCTGACCTGCTAACCGCCTCGGGCGTCGACCGGGTGGTTTCGATGGACCTGCACGCCGGCCAGATCCAGGGCTTTTTCAACAAACCGTTCGACCATCTGTACGCAATGCCAGTCTTCTTGGAGCATCTGAGGCCCCGGTTTCCGGTGCCGCCCGTGCTGGTCTCGCCTGACGCGGGTGGGGTGGAGCGCACCAGGGCCTACGCGAAGCGGCTCGGTGCCGACCTGGCCATCATCGACAAGCGCCGCGAGGAAAAGAACGTCAGCGAGGTGATGCACATCATCGGCGACGTGGATGGACGGGAATGTCTCATCTTGGACGATATGATCGACACGGCCGGCACGATGACCAACGCGGCTCGGGCGCTGCGCGAGCAGGGCGCCAAACGCGTCATGGCTGCGGCCACGCACCCGGTTTTGTCCGGTCCGGCGCTCGAGCGCATCGTGAATTCCCCGCTGGAGGAGCTCATCGTGACCGACACGATTCCTCTTCAGGAGGAGGCCGAGAAGACCGGCCGCTTCCGCGTGCTTTCGGTGGCAAGTTTGCTAGGAGAAGCCATCAAACGGATTCACCACAGCGACTCGGTGAGCTCGCTGTTTGTTTAATTGGAGCAATTGAGAATGGAAACGACGACGTTGCAGGCTGAGGTCCGCGATAGCCGCGGAAAGGGGCCAGCGCGTCGGCTGCGTGCAGAAGGAAAGATTCCGGGCGTATTTTACGGCCCGGGCGTCCAGCCCACGCCGCTGACCCTGTCCCCCAAAGAACTAACCCAAGCGCTTCGAGGCGAGAGGGGGCGGAACGTGGTGTTCAAGCTGTCCGTAGGTGGGAAGGACGAGCTGGCGATGGTCAAAGAACTCTCCACCGACCCGGTCACGCAGGAGCTGGTTCACATCGATCTGTACCGGATCCTCGAGGACAAGGTGCTCGAAGTGAACGTGCCATTCCACACGCACGGAAGGGCGGCAGGTGTCGTCCAGGGCGGCGTGCTGAACGTCACTCGGCGTACGCTTCCCCTTCGCACGAAGCCAGCGAACATTCCGGTGTCCATTGATGTGGACGTGACTAGCCTGGAGCTCAAAGGCACGATTTCCGTTGAAGATATCGAGTTTCCGGAGGGTGTAGAGTGCACGCTTCGCCCCAAGCTCACGCTGGCGATCATCCTCGAGCCCCGCAAAGCGACGGCAGCTGAGGAAGCGGAAGATGCCGCGGCGGCCGCAGCCAAACCGTCAGCTGATGCAGCGGTGCCTGCAGCTGACGCGGACAAGGCAGCCACCTAAGTACACGGCGGGCCGTGAGCACGCATCTCATCGCCGGCCTCGGAAACCCCGGACCCAAATACGTCGGCAATCGCCACAACGTGGGATTCATGCTGGTCGACGAGCTGGCGCGCCGCTGGGGTGCGCCGAGCTTCCGCGACAAGTTCAAGGGTGAGTTCGCCAAGGTCGCCGTCGGCGGCGACGATGTGGTGCTCCTCAAGCCGATGACATTCATGAACCTGAGCGGGGAGTCCGTTCAGGCCGCCATGCGGTTCTTCAAGGTGCCGCTCGGCCAGGTCATCTGCGTGCACGACGAGCTCGACCTCGAATTCGGTGTGGTGCGGCTCAAGGTGGGCGGAGGCACGGCCGGCCATAACGGCTTGCGCTCGATGGTTGAGCACTGTGGCGGCCCAGATTTCGTGCGCTGCCGGATGGGCATCGGCCGGCCCCCCCGAGGGCGGCCGGAGCACTACGTGTTGAGCGATTTCAACAGCTTGGAGCGAGTTGAGCTCGTCCCCGTCCTCGACTTGGGCGCCGACATGGTGGAGACGGCCGTTCGCGAGGGAGCCCGCCCGGCCATGAATCGTCATCACAGTCGATCCTGACGACTGGCGTGAGGGCGAAGATCGGCTATGCCTGGCCTCCCTCGCTCCAGCCCCCGGCTGGGGCCGACTAGACCAGGAGGAAAAATGGCAACTGCAGCGGCAGCGCCCGCCAAGCGATGGGCGCGCGAATACGAAACAATCTACATCCTTCGCTCCGACGTCGACAACGCCGGTGCTGAGAAGGTGGTCGACCGCGCCAAGGACGTCATCGCACGTCTCGGAGGCACGCTCACGAAGCTCGACAATTGGGGCAAGCGCAAGCTCGCGTACCCGATTCGGAAGAGCAACCGCGGGATCTTCGTCTACCTGAAGTACGTGGGCTACAGCGACCTGGTCGCCGAGCTCGAGCGAAATCTGCGCTTGCTCGACGAAGTGGTGCGGTTCCAGACCGTGCTACTCACCGAGGACATCGACCCCGCCTCGGTCTCCGTCGACCCCGAAGAGGTGCAGTACCTGCACGTCGAGGAAGAGGAAGCCACCGAAGACACCGAGCTCGAGCGCGCACGCAGCCTCGGGATGGCGCCGCGAGCGCCGCGTGGTGTGCCTACGGCTGCCCCGCAACCGGTGTCTGAAGGCGATGCACCGGCTGCGGCCTCTGCAGCTGCAGCTCCTGAGGGAGCAGCAGAGGCGCCAGCAGCAGAGGCGCCGGCCGTAGAGGCGCCAGCAGCAGAGGCGCCGGCCGTAGAGGCGCCAGCAGCAGAGGCGCCGGCCGTAGAAACGGCCGCTGAACAGGCACCGGGAGCTGAGGAATCAAGCGAACCTGAGACCGAAGATGACAAGCGCGAGGAGGGCTGACCCATGGCCGACGATATCCAACAAGATTTCGACGTAGACGCTGGTGGACGCGGACGTGGTGGGCGCAAGAAGGCGCCGGGCCACGCTCTCGCCCCGGACTTCAAGTTTGATTACAAAGATCCCCAGCAGCTTCGGCACTTCATCACCGACCGTGGAAAGATCACGCCCCGCCGTATCAACGGTCTGAACGCGAAGCAGCAGCGCGATCTGACCCGTGCAATCAAGCGAGCCCGCAATATTGCGCTGCTCCCCTACACGGCGACGAAGTGAGGTAGCCATGGCATCCACAGTGGAAGTCGTACTCAAAGACAATCTCCAGCATCTTGGCTCGATCGGCGACGTGGTGCGCGTGCGCCGCGGCTACGCTCGTAACTTCTTGCTCCCGCGCGGCCTTGCGGTCGT
>CALLDH010000235.1 GCA_937998345.1 uncultured bacterium
GTGGCGGCGATGGGCCTCATGCGAAAGCCCGTCGAGCTCAACCGCAACCATGCGGCTACGGGCACCTGGACGTTCTCCGCCGCGTCCTGAGGTTTCGGGGCACGACTATTCGGCGGTCAGAAGCTCGACGTCCTCGTCGGTTGGCGCCGTCATCGGTGGCGGCGGCATGGTAGGCCGCCCGCCCAGCCTGGCAAAGAAGTTCCCCGCATTCCGTCCAGCGTCCTCGAGGACGAGGTAGCTGCAGGGCACGATGAGCAGCATGATCATCGTGGCCGCCAAGACACCGAAGCCCAGGGACACGGCCATGGGAACCAGGAAGCGAGCCTGGACCGAGGTCTCGAGGATCATCGGAGCCAAGCCGAAGAAGGTCGTGAGTGAGGTCAGCAGGATGGGGCGGAAGCGGCGCGCGCCGCCCGCAACGACCGCCTCCCAGGTACTCATCCCGGCCTCACGGTAACGGTTGATCGACACGATGAGAATCAGCGAATCGTTGACGACCACACCGGAGAGGGCGATCAGGCCCATCATGCTCATCAGACTCAGGCTGACGTGATCCCAGAGCGTGAGGCCCATCGCGACATGGCCCCAGACGGCACCTACCATGCCGAACGGAATCGCCGACATGACGAGGATCGGCTGCGTGTAGCTGCCGAACGCGACCGCCAACATCGAGAACATGACGATCAGGGCAAGAATGAACCCAAGCCCGAGCGCGCCCATCGTTTCCGCTTGCCGCTCTTGCTCGCCGCCGAGGCTATACGAGAGCCCCGGAATGTCCGCGAGCAGCCGCGGGAGCTCGCGCCGTCGGATCTGCGCGTTGATCTCGTTGGCGTTAGATTTCTCGTCGGCCACATCCGCCGTGACACTGATGTTGCGCCGGCCGTCGGTCCGCGTGATCACGGTGTAGGCCTGTCCGCGCGTGACGATCGCAGCTTGCGATATGGGCATCTCCCCGCCCATGGGAGTGCGAACGATGAGCTCCTCGACGTTGTACAGCGAGCGGCGCTCTTCGAGCGGCAGACGAACGTACACACGCACTTCGTCGCGGCCTCTCTGCTGTCGGACGGCCTCTGCGCCGAAGAACGCCGCGCGGACCTGACGCGCGAGCTCGAACTCGGTCAGGCCCTGGGCCAGGGCCGCATCGGTGAGTCGAAAGTCGAGCTGATCCTTGCCCTTGGTCACGCCGCTATCGATGTCCCGGAGGCCGCTGTACGAGGAGATTTCGGAGGCGAGGCGCTCGGCCGCGGCTTCGAGGGTGGGTACGTCATCGTGGATTAACTGAATTTCGATCGGCTTACCGGGCTCGACGCCGACTTCGTATGCAAACGTGAGCGAGTCCGCACCTGGGATCTCCCCAATTCCGTCGCGCCATCGTTGAACGAACTGCTGTGTGTTCAGGTCCCGCTCTCCGGCGTCGATGAGGTACATCATCACCGTGGCGTAGTGACTGCCCTCGGTCGATGCGTTGCCTTCGGGGCCCGATTCAAGCGAGCTCATCGCGCCGACCTCCTCGTAGAGGCCTCGGGAAATGGTCGAGTCATCCAACTTGGCGTCTTCTTCGTCGACGATCGACTGCGCAACGCCCGCGATCCGGTCCGCGATTCGCTCGGTTTCGGAAGCTGGCGTGCCAACCGGCATCTTCAGGTGGGCCGTGATCAAATCGCCCTCGACTTTGGGCAAGAAGGTGAACGGAATCCGGCCCGCGACGTATCCCATCGTGGCGACGAGCAGGGCGACGCCGACCGCAAGGGTGAAGTAGCGCCAGCGCAGCGCCTTCTGTAGGAGCGGAACATAGGTGTGTTGGATGTGGTGCTGGAGCCGGTGCGCCATGTCGAGCTTGGCCACCACGCGCATGGTCCAGAGGTAGGGAGACAGAACGACCCGTAACCAGCCGGGCATCGGGTGCGAGAGGTGGGCGGGAAGGATCAGGAGCGACTCGACGAGCGAGATCAGCAAGACCGCGATGACCACGATCGGCACGACCCGGAAGAACTTCCCCATCGGGCCAGGCACCATCAGCATGGGGGCGAACGCCACGCAGCTCGTCAGAATCGCGAAAATGACCGGCTGAGCGACTTCTTTTGCACCGCCGATGGCGGCCTCTAAGCGCCCCTTGCCGTCCATGCGTTGCTTGTAGATCGCTTCGCCGACCACGATCGCGTCGTCGACCACCATGCCGAGCGTGATGATGAACGCGAAGAGCGAGATCATGTTGATCGAAACATCGCTTGCCGGGAAGAAGAGGAGAGAGCCTGCGAACGAGATCGGGATGCCGAGGGTCACCCAGAACGCCAGACGGGCCTCTAGAAACAGAGCCAGCGTTAGCAGAACCAGGACGAGACCGATGCGAGCGTTGGTCATCAGTAGAGAGATTCGCCCCTCGTACATCTCGGCCGTGTCAAACCAGGTCGCGGCGCTCAGACCTTCCGGCAGGGTTGCCTGAAGTTCCTCGACGTACTCCTTCGCCGCGGCAGCGACGGTCAGAGGTGTCTCGTTGCCGACTCGGTACACGTTGATCATCAGGGCGCGATGGCCGTTGTAGGTCGCTTCCTTGTCGATCTCCCGGAAGCCGTCCCGAACGGTCGCCACGTCCCGCACGCGCACCTGGGAGCCGTCAGCCTCGCTGAGAAGAATGATGGAGCCGAACTCGTCGCCGCGATCGCGCCGCTCGGTCGTGCGCAGAAGAACTTCGCCACCCTGTGTCTTGACGGCGCCACCGGGTAGCTCGACGGATGCCGCGCGCACGCGAGCCGCGACCTCGTCGAGCGTCAATCCGTGCTTGCGGAGCTGAGCCTGGGGGACCTCGATGCTGATCTCCAGGGGGCGAATCCCAGACAGCTCGATGTAGGTGATGCGTGGATCTTGCAGCAGCGCGCGGCGGCTGTTTTCGCCGACCGCCCGCAAGGTCGCTTCGTCGACATCGCCATAGAGAACCAGCGAGATGACCTGCTGCCGATTCGAGAGAAGGCTAACTGTCGGACGCTCCACGTCTTCGGGAAACGAGGTGATGCGATCGATGGTGCTCTTGACGTCGTTGAGGGCCCGATCCTTGTCGGTGTTGAGCAAGAGCTCGACGAAGGTGCTCGCCTGTCCCTCTGTGGCCGATGAGGTGACCTTCTTGACGCCGTCGATGCCGCGAACCGCTTCTTCGACTGCGAGCACCACGGCTTGCTCCACCTCGGCCGGGCTTGCGCCGGGATAGATGACGTTGATCGAGACGACGTCGATTTCGACCTCGGGGAACACCTCTTGCCTGATCCCCGAAGCAAGGGTCACCACGCCCCCGACAATCAGGATGAGCATCAAGACGTTCGCCGCGACGGCGTTCTTAGCCATCCAGGCGATGGGCCCCCGCTCTTTGTCGGGATCGAAGTCGCTGGAGTCGGTCATGGCATGGCTTGGGCTGCGGGCTTGCTGGGGTCGCCGGGCTCGGGCTTAGGGGATGGTCCCGCCGTGCGGAGCAGCATGTTCGGCACCGGCGTTGGGATTCGGCTGGTGACGACGCGTTCGTTGGGTTGGAGACCGCCAGTGATGAGCACCGAGTCCGGCTCGGTCCATGCGATTTCGACGTCGCGGATCTCGAGGAGGTCCTGGTCGTTCATCACGTAGACGTTGCGTCCGTTTCTCAACGCCACTCTCGGGAGTCGTATCGAATCGGCTATCGGTTGCGCGACCACTGCGACGTCCACGAACGAGCCGAGGAGCAAGGGGAGGTCACCCCGTTGACCGAGCGGGTTGTCGATATTGAGCAGGATGCGAGCCATCGCTCCACCTGCATCGAGGTCCGGCAGCTGCCGGATCACCTCCGCGCGTCGCTCGATGATTTCCTGCCCGACTCGCTGAACGATTCTGGCCTCGGAGCCAGGGGCATCCGCCGTGCGGGCCCGGACCGTTCTCAAAGAAGCCACCGGGACGGACACCTGCACATGATATTCATCGGTCCCAACGAGCCGCGCCACGGAGGTTTGCGGGCTGAGCAGTTGCCCGGTGTCGACGTTCTCACTGACGACCATGGCGTTGAACGGGGCGCGAAGCGTGGCGCGCGACAAATCCAACTGCGCCTTCTTGAGCGCGCTCTGCGCGGCTTTGAGCGCAAGCCTGCTGGCCTCGAGCTGGGGCTCTCGCTGGGCGAGGGCTCGCTGCTCCTCGGATACATCCATCTCCCCAAAGGCATTCCACTCGCGCTTGGCGACCTCGCCGCGACGCGCTTCGATCGAGAGGTCGAGCTTGGCTCGGTTCACCTGGGAGCGATACGACTCCACCGCGAGCTGGTAGTCCCGAGGATCGATACGGACCATCGGCTGGTCCTTCTTGAAGCGACCACCGGCGACCAGCTCCGGGCTCTGCCAGATGACACGGCCGCCGAGCTCTGCCTGGAGCACGATTTCCTTTGCCGGCACCACGGTGCCCTTGGCGTGCAGATCGACCGCGTGAGAGCTCGTGCCGATCTGGATGACTTCGACCAGCGTTCCCTCGAGCGGCTTGTCGGCGCGCGGAGGCTCTGGTTTCGTGACCACCAAGGCCAACGCAATAGCGGCCGCCGCGACCATCACGCCGATCGACAGGGCCCACTTCAAGCGGCGCTCGGTTCGTTTAGTCATCTTCGGGCTCTCCAAATTCTTCGGGCCACGCGCCCCCCAGGGCTCGATAGAGTTGAACGCGATAGGAAATCAGTTGCCGGCGTGACGAAACGAGCTGGAGCTCGGAAATCTGCCGTGTCGCCAGGGCGGTCAACACCGGCAGGAAGTCGCTCAGGCCGGCTCGGTAGCGGTCCCGCGTCGCCTCCAGCGTAATGTTGGCCAAGCGGAACTCGTCCTCGAGATACTGGATGCGAAGTCGCTCTTGGCGCTCGAGGACGAGCGAGCTTTCGACCTCCAGCAGGCCCGTGAGTATGGTCTCTGCGTATTGTTCGAGGAGCTGGTCCGAGACCGCACGCTGCGTCTTGATTGCGGACCAGCCGCGAAGGCCGTCGAATACGGGAACGGAAAAGTGAGCTCCGGCGCTCCATGTCCAGCCGTGAACAGACGTCGCGGGGAACTGCATGCCGCCGCTTTGGGTGCCTGTGATCTCCGAATCGAGCCAGGTGTACGAAGGGGTGAAATCCAGGACGATCTGAGGAAGTCGTGCGCCGATGGCCGCGGACAGCCGACGATCCTCGGCCTCAACTCGTTTTTGCATGGCTTGGATGTCGGGGCGTGCCTCGAGGAGCTTCGCCGGAACCTCCACTTCGGGCGTGGGCCCGATGTCCGGGAGAGTCTTGTCGTCGACGGGGAACTCTCGGCCGGGTGCCTCGCCCAACAGTACCGAAAGTCGTTGGTCGGTCAGCTCGGTCTGGGCATCGGACATGGCGAGTAGGGCGCGTTGACTGGCGACGCGCTGCCGCTGCTGGTGCACGTCGACGGCGGAGTTGAGGCCCTCTCTGTAGCGGAGCTCGACCAGCTCGAGGAACTTCAGGTCGGTGTCGAGCTGCTCGGTCACCACAGCGACCTCGATGCGCGAGTTGACCGAATCAAACCATGCTTCGGCGACTTCGGCCGAGATCACGATGGCCAGCGCTTCTTGATCGAGCCGTGCGGCTTCTGCGTCGAGCTTGGCGCCCTGATGTTCCCGCGCCCTGCGTGCGAAGAGGTCCACTTCGTACGAGACGGGCAGCGAACCGACCCCCTGTTGGGCGCGCACTTCGCCGAAGGCTAGGATGTTCTTCCCGATGCTGTAGTCGCCCGTCAGTCCAATCTGCGGCATTCGCGCGGCGCGAACTTGATTGGCGATGAAGCGCGCTTGGCGCACACGCGCCCAGCCGGCTCTCACGCTCTGGTTGCGCCGCAAAGCCTCCTCGATGAGTGCGGTGAGCGTTGGGTCGCCCATGGATCGCCACCAGCGCACGTCGCGAACCGGCTCTGCCTCGTGTGTCGGTGGTGGAGGAACTTCGGCCCCCTCCGAAAACGTGTCCGGAACCTCGACCGGAGGCGGGGGGTCCGTCTCTTTCGTGTAGTTGCACCCGACCGCCAGCATCGAGACCGTGAGGATGAGAATCGTGCCTCGCATCATGAAGACCCTCCGCTCGAGAGTGCCCGAACCATCGCGTCGAGGTGTAGGGGCACCAACTGCTCTAAATCCACAGGCATAGGAATTCTCTGCGCCATACCTTCTTTGTTGAGTCCGACCATCACCACGCCGAGGAAGCTCGTCCAAAGTTGGATGGCTTGGGGGAGGGGGTCGATGTCGGCTCGAATGCTGCCGTCGGATTGGCCTCGCAGTAGCGAGCTGACCACCAATGACAGGATGTGTCCCACCCGGCCCCGGTAGGTCTGAAATGCCTCTGTTGAGTCATCCATGCGCTCGCCCGCGCCCAACCACTCCATCGCGAAGCGAAAGTGGTGAGGGTTAATCTGAGTGAACTCGTAGTATTTACGGAGCAGTCCTTGGACCGCGTCCAGGCCCGTGGAAGCCTCTTCCAGCGCGGTCTCGATGAACGGCAGCAGCGTGTCGAGAAGCCGCGTTGCGACCGCGGCGCACAGGGCGTCTTTGTTCTCGAAGTAGAGGTACAGCGTGCCCTTGCTGAGCTCGGCCGCGTGCGCGACGCCGTCCATCCGCATCCCGTGGTAGCCCTGCACGGCGATTAGCTCCTGCGCCGCATCGAGAATCGCTTCCCGTCGCGCAGTCCGCTCCCGCTCCCTACGAGCCGCCACCGCCATCGCTTGCACTCCGATGAAACTGACCGTCAGTCAGTCACTGACTAATAGTTACCAAACCTAGGGCCACATGTCCCGAGATCCAGCCGAAAATCACTCCGATGCCGCAGTTTTCTAGGCCGAGCCCGCGACCAATAGGTCACACTTGCGCCCGGCAGCACGAGACTTCACCGGCACCGGCACCGGCACCGGCACCGGCACCGGCACTGCCACTGACAAATAGTGGGCGGGACAGGGGTCGAACCTGCGACGTCCGGCGTGTAAAGCCAGCGCTCTACCACTGAGCTACCCGCCCAAAGTGCGCGCGATCATGACTCCCGACACCGCGCCTGTCCAACCGGGAAATTCTTCACTTCTCCCCTACTGGCGGGCGCCGGGGGGGTCTACGGTGGGTTCGGGGACGTCGTCTGGGTCTGGGGCGTCTGGAGTGAATAGCTCGCCGTCGCGGTATTCTAGGGGGCGCGCCTGGTGTTCGCCGAAGAGGGCGTCGGGGGAGCTCAGGACCAGGGCTTCTCGGAGCACTTCGTCCATGTGCTCGACGAGCACGACGCGCAGGGCGTTGAGGACTCGGCGGGGGATTTCCTTCAGGTCCTTTTGGTTTTCCTTCGGGACGAGGACGACGGTGATGTCCGCCCGGTGCGCTGCGAGGAGTTTCTCCTTGAGGCCGCCGATCGGAAGGACACGGCCGCGCAAGGTGATCTCGCCGGTCATCGCCACGTTCTTTCGAACCGGAATCTTGAGAAGCGCGCTGGCGATGCTGGTCGCCATCGTGATGCCAGCGCTCGGGCCATCCTTGGGGACGAAGCTCGGGAAGTGAACGTGCACGTCGTACTTCGAGTGGAAGTCTTTCTCGAGGCCGAGCACTTTTTGGCGCGAGCGAATGTAGCTCATCGCCGCCTGTGCCGACTCCTGCATTCCCTTTTCGAGCAAGCCGGTAATGTTCAGCTTGCCCTTACCGGGCACCACGGCGACTTCGCATTCGAGGATCGAGCCTCCAAACGCGTTCACCGCGAGGCCGTTGGTGAGACCCACGTGATCCTTCTCACTGGCTTTGTCGGGCCGATACTTCGGAATGCCGAGGTAGTGAGAGATGTCTTTGGCTTCGACTTGGTAGCTATTCTCTTTGGACTCTTCGCCGTCCTTGAGAACTTGCCTTGCGATTTTGCGGCAGATGCTGCCGATTTCCCGCTCGAGATTTCGAACGCCACTCTCCATCGTGTAGTAGTGGATCATCTGCCGAATCGCGTTCTCGCTGATGTCGACGTCGATGTCCTTGAGGCCGGCGTTTTCGCGCTGGCGCGGCACGAGATAGCGCGTTGCGATGTTGAGCTTCTCGAACTCGGTGTAGCCGCTGATTTCCAGGATCTCCATCCGGTCCCGGAGCGGAAGCGGGATGCCCTGCAAGGTATTCGCGGTGGTGATGAACATCACGTCGGACAGGTCGTAGTCGAGGTCGAGGTAGTGATCGTTGAAGTTGTGGTTCTGCTCCGGGTCGAGCACCTCGAGCAGGGCCGACGCCGGGTCGCCCCGGAAGTCGGCCGACATTTTGTCGACCTCATCGAGCAAGAAGACAGGGTTGTTGGCTCCGACCTTGCGTAGAGACTGAATCAGCCGGCCGGGCATGGCGCCGATGTACGTGCGCCTATGGCCGCGAATCTCGGCCTCGTCGCGCACGCCGCCGAGCGACAAGCGCACGAACTCACGACCGCTGCACCGCGCGATGCTCTTCGCCAGCGAGGTTTTACCGACGCCAGGCGGGCCTACCAGACAAAGTACAGGCCCCTTGAGCTTCTTCACGAGAGCCTGCACGGCGAGATACTCGACGATGCGCTCCTTGGGCTTTTTGAGGCCGTAGTGATCCTCTTCGAGGATCTGTTCGGCCGCGTCGATGTCGTAGTTCTCTTCGCTCTTGTCGCCCCAGGGAAGCGCGATCACCCAGTCGATGTAGTTGCGGATGACCGTCGCTTCCGCGCTCATCGGCTGCATCATCTTGAGCTTCTTGAGCTCTTTGCGGGCCTTGAGGTGCGCCTCTTTGGAGAGCTTCTTCTGCTTGAGCTGGGCCTCGAGCTCTTGAATCTCGCTCTTGAATTCGTCGCGCTCGCCGAGCTCCTTCTGAATGGCCTGCATCTGCTCATTCAGGTAGTACTCCTTCTGCGTCTTCTCCATTTGCTTCTTGACGCGGGAGCGGATCTTCATCTCGACTTGGAGAATCTCGATTTCGGCGTTCATCAGTTGGAACAGCCGTTCCAAACGCTTGGCCGGGTCGACGGTTTCGAGGATCTCTTGGCGGTCCGAGAGCTTGATGCTCGTCAGATGCACCACGACCGTGTCTGCAAGCTTCGACGGATCGTCGATGGTTTGCACAGTCATCAACATCTCGGGCGCGATGCGCTTGTTGAGCTTCGCGTACACGTCGAACGCCGACTGCACTGAGCGAATCAGCGCTTCGATCTCGACGTTGGCCGCGTAGACTTCTTCGACCGGCTCGACGTTGCAGAGGAAGAACTCCTCGTTCGGCACGAAGTTCGTGATGCGCGCTCGCCGCTTGCCCTCGACGAGGACTTTGACCGTCCCGTCGGGAAGGCGCAGCAGTTGGATGATCGTGCCGATGGTTCCGACCTCGAAGATGTCCTCCGGGGTGGGGTCGTTTGTCTTGGCCTTCTTCTGCGCCGCGAGCAGGATCTCTTTGTGCTGGCCCATCGCTTCTTCGAGCGCGTTGATCGACTTCTCGCGGCCTACGAAGAGCGGCACCACCATGTGTGGAAACACGATGATGTCCCGCAGGGGAAGCAGAGGAAAACTGTCGCCACCGGACGTGCCGGTGCCGGGATTTTGATCGTCGTTGTCGTTTCGGTGAAAGAACATCAATCTACTCATATCCGCGCAAAGCCCTCACGCCAACCGAAGCGGGGGTGTTTGGCTGAGGCCGCACTAGGCGAGTTCCGCCTTTTCCTCTTCCTTCGCGTAGACGATGAGCGGCTTCTCGCCCGATGCGATGACTTCCTCGCTCACGGCGACCTCCCGGATATCTGTCTGGGAAGGCACCTCGTACATGATGTCGAGCATCGACTTTTCCATGATGGCGCGGAGGCCTCGAGCGCCGGCATTCCGCTTCAGCGCCTGGCGCGCGACCGCATGCAGCGCGCCCTGGGCGAACTTGAGCTTCACGCCATCCATCTCGAAAAGCTTCTGGTACTGTTTAACCAAGGCGTTCTTGGGCTTGGTCAGGATGTCGACGAGAGCTTCTTCATTGAGCTCGTGCAAGGTTGCGATGACCGGCAGACGGCCGATGAACTCAGGAATCAGGCCGGCGCGCAGCAAATCCTCGGGTTCGATGCGCTCGAGAAGCTCGCCGATCTTTTTGTCTTTGCGTGATGGAATGTCTGCGCCGAATCCAAGGGTTCGCTCGCCGATACGCCGTTCGATGACCTCGTCGAGACCGACGAAGGCGCCACCGCAGATGAACAGGATGTTCCCAGTGTCGATCTGCAAGAAATCTTGTTGTGGGTGCTTTCGGCCACCCTTGGGCGGCACGTTCGCGACGGTGCCCTCGATGATCTTCAAGAGGGCTTGCTGCACACCTTCGCCGCTGACGTCGCGGGTGATGGATGGGTTGTCGCCTTTGCGTGCGACCTTGTCGATCTCATCGATGTAGACGATGCCGCGCTGAGCCCGTTCCACGTCGTGGTCCGCGTTCTGAAGAAGCTGGACGATGATGTTCTCGACATCCTCGCCGACATAGCCCGCCTCGGTGAGCGTCGTGGCGTCGGCGATGGCGAACGGCACGTTCAGGATGCGCGCGAGCGTCTGTGCAAGCAGGGTCTTGCCCGACCCGGTCGGACCGAGCAGCAAGATGTTCGACTTCTGCAGCTCCACGTCGTCTGCGTTGACCTTGGAGTCGATGCGCTTGTAATGGTTGTGGACCGCAACGGAGAGGATCTTCTTCGCGCGCTCCTGCCCGATGACATACTCATCGAGGATGTTCTTGATCTCCGCGGGCTTCGGAAGTGGCGCCGTAGTCGTGAGAGACTCCTCGCGCTCGACCTCCTCCGCGATGATGTCGTTACACAGCCCGATGCACTCGTCGCAGATGTAAACCGTCGGCCCTGCGATGAGCTTTTTTACTTCCTTCTGTGACTTTCCGCAGAAAGAACATTGAAGGTTGCCGTGTCCGTCATCTCGCCTGCGATCCACCATATACCTGCTTGGGAGAGTCTAGCGTCCTGCCCCGTTCACGGCAAGGACTACGCAGCGCGCATTCTCCCGGTTTTCAGGCGTCTTGTTTCTCGCGCTTCGGTTCGATGACGTCGTCGATCAGCCCGTACTCTTTAGCCTCTTCGGCCGAGAGGTAGCGATCGCGTTCGGTGTCTTCCTTAATACGTTCGGTGGTCTGGCCTGTATGCTTGGCCAGGATCGTGTTCATTTGTTCACGAAGTTTCAGGATCTCTTTCGCGTGGATCTCGATGTCGGTTGCCTGCCCGCGAATTCCGCCGAGCGGCTGGTGAATCATGATGCGGCTATTGGGCAAGCACTTGCGCAATCCAGTCGTGCCTGACGCAAGAATCCAGGCGGCCATCGATGCGGCCTGACCCAGGCACACCGTGGACACGGGTGATCGAACGTACTGCATCGTGTCGTAAATCGCGAGCCCCGCTGTAATCGAGCCCCCGGGGCTGTTGATGTACAGGGTGATCTCTTTGTCGGGGTCATCGCTCTCCAAAAAGAGCATCTGCGCGATGATCGCGTTGGCCACGTCGTCGTTGACCTCGGTGCCGAGGAAGACGATGCGATCCTTCAATAGGCGGCTGAAAATGTCCCACTGCCGTTCGCCGCGGTGCGTCGTTTCGACGACCCAGGGCATGTACATCTGCGCGGACGTTGGCTCGCTCATGACTCTTCCTCTTCTGCTGCTTCGTCTGGGGGCGGTTCGTCGTTTTCCTCGGTCTGGGCTTCAGGTTCCGGCCGCTCCCCTTCGTTGATCTTGGCACGCTCGGTGAGTAGCGCCATGACCTTCTCTTCGAGGAGCTGGGATTCGAGGGCGTCGCGCTGTGCTTCCTGGTAGTCGGCGCGCACCTTGGCGACGTGTTTGCCGGTCTGCTCGGCGATCTCCTGGAACTTGGTGTCCATGTCTTCTTCGCTGACGTCGATGCCTTCCTGACGTGCCAACGACCCGAGGAGGATCCCCGCCTGCACGCGCCGCTGCGCGCGTTCTTCGATGCCGGAGAAGAAGTCCGCGCCGGGCGCGCCTTGCTGGCCAGCCATCTGCATGAACTGAGCCATCTCGTACATCATCATCTGCTGCTGTTGCTGGACCATCGACGGTGGCACCGGGATGTCGTTGTGCTGGATCAAGCTTTCGATCAGCTGGTCTTTCAACCCTGCGTCGCTTCGTTGCTTCGCGGAGCCTTCGAGATCTTCTCGAATTTTCAGCCGTAGCTCGAGAAGTGTCTCGTAGTCCCCACAGTCTTTGGCGAACTCGTCGTCGAGCTCGGGGAGCAGCTTCTCGTGCAGCTCCTTCGCCGTGACCGTGAACTGCGCGGTCTTGCCCTGAAGGTCGGGGTTCGGGTGATCGTCTTCGAACTCGATGTCGATCGTTTTCTCATCCTCGGGCTTCATCCCGAGCAGCCCCTCTTTGAGGGCGGGCAGCAAGTGCTCGTCGTCGATCTCGACCTGGCGACCTTCGGCTCCGAGGTCATCCTTGGCCTCGCCGTCGACCGACACGGCGTAGTCGATCGTGATCAAGTCCCCTTCCTGTGCGGGACGCATCGGGTCGGGCACCTGGATCTCGGCGTGCTGATGTCGCAGCTGTTCGACCTCCGCGTCGACCAGATCGTCCGGGATCTCGATCGGCGTCTGCCACACTTCGAGCCCGTCGGTCACGACTTGGTCGATCTTCGGTCGCACCTCGACCTTGGCCTTGAACGTGAGCGGCTTCCCATGCTCGAGCTCGGGCGCCTCTTCCATCTCCGGCTGCGCGACGATGTGAAGCTCGTGCTCCTGCACCGCATGCATCAGGCCCTGCTCGACCAGAGTGCCGGTAACCTGAGCCGCGGCCTGTCGGCCGTACACCTGCTTCAGGACGTTCTTCGGCACCTTACCCGGACGGAAGCCGCGGACGCGGGCGGTCTTGCCGATCTCTTTATAAGTGTCGTTGAGGTCCTTGTGGATGCGGTCCCACGGCACTTCGACCGTGACCTCCACGAGGACCGGGCTGATCTCGCGAATTTCAGATTGCATTGGTTTTTAGGCGGTCTGCCAGGCGCGGTTCGTACAGCCGGGGCGCAGACCCGTCAAGGTGCAGCCTTGGGAGCGGCTTTCTCGCGGTGAAGCTCTACCAACTCGATGCCCAAAGCCTGAGAAACCTCGAAGATTCGCTCGTCTCGATAGAACTCTTCGAAGACGATCCGCTTGATGCCGACGTTGCAGATCGCCTTGAAGCAGTTCCAGCAGGGGGACGCGGTGACGTAGATCGAGGCGCCGTCGATTCGGGAGCCGTTCTTGGCGGCTTGAATGATCGCGTTCACCTCGGCGTGGATCGTTCGCACGCAGTGTCCGTCCACCATCATGTGGCCGATCTCGTCGCAGTGGGGGAGGCCGCGGACCGAGCCGTTGTAGCCGGTGGAAAGGATCGTCTTGTCGCGTACAATCACCGAGCCGACGTGCTTGCGGGGGCAGGTCGATCGCCTGGCGACCACCACAGCGATATCCATGAAGTATTCGTCCCACGAGGCGCGTTCCATCAGCGATTCCTAGCTTGGGGTCTCCTCGGCGACAACCTCAATAGATGAGATTGGGGCGAAGATTCGGGGGTGACGGCTCCGACTTGATGCGGCGCGCGAACGACGTGAAGTCACCTCGAACTGAGCGATGGAGCTTGGCCGGGAGGCCCCGCACGATCAGGACCGAACGGCCCTTGCGTTCGACGCGCGCCGTAGAATCCTTCGGCGAGATCGAGCGTGCGGCGCGAAAGGCCTCCTCCGCGTCGTCGTCGGTGTCCCATGTGGTCCACCAGATCACGGCGGCGTCGTCGCCCTGCATGTAGACCACGAGGAGATCGCCTGCCCATCCGGCCGCCGCCTCCTCATCCGTGCCTGAGGCGCGCCCCTGGCCGAGGTACACGCTGAGCTCGAGCTCACCGAGCGTATCTTCCTCGATGCGTTTGAATCCCGCCGCGAGGACCTCCCTGTTGTCCGGGATCTCGATCTGTTCGCCTGGCTCTCGGGCGAAGTACTTCTCCGGGTGAAGGACTTGCTCGCTGGTTGTCGGAGGCCTCCGGTGTGCGTTGTTCACCGCAGGCCATCCGCCGCGTCCTTGCACTGCCGCCACGAACTGCAGCCCGCGTAGATAGGGTGCGACCAAGGTGACTCTCAGGATGGCGGGCGCGTCGTCGAGCTTCTCTCCGCGCACCAGTGCGTTGAGGTCGAGGTAGTCGCCCATCTGTTGGATCCCTGCCGTGGCCGCAGACAGAGGGATACCCTGTTGGCGAAGCGCGTGGGCGAGCATCGCGAGTGTCGCGTCGCCCTCGACGACCGCGCGGAAGCCGTTGTCCGCGTCGGCGGTTCGCTCCTTCTCGTAAGACTCCCCGAGGCCCAGTCTTTGATCCTGGAGTGCGTGCACCAGCTCGTGCACGAGCACCAACCGAGCCTCTTGCGTTTGTTCCGGTCCAAACGCTCCTGCCAAACCGGCCATGACGTCTTCGCGTATGACCAGGCGTTCCGTGTCGGGGTCGTAGTATCCGATGACTTGCTCGCCGAGGACGCCGGCAAACATGCTCCGGAGATCCTCTTCGGTGTCCAATAGGCCGAGGGCCCCGTAGATGAGTCGCGCCCGCTCGATCTCCGCTTCTTCAATTTGCGAACGCAAACTGTCTGCGATGGCGTCGCCGTCCTCGATTTCGATTGTGACCGGGCGCCGTAGCTTCAGCTGCCGCACCGACTCCGCCGCGCGAACGAGCTCGTCCACTGCCTTGCGTTCCTTGGCGGTGGCGGGGCGAGCGACGCCAGCGCGCCTTGGGGAGGCGAGCTCAGGCCTGGGCTCGGCGCGCGCGTTGGCCGTGGTCTCGGTCGAAGGGCCCGCTGGACTCGGTTCCGGTTTTGCGTGCCGTTGACAACCGCTCAGAATGAGAGCAGCTGCCAGCGAGGCGACCCATCGGCTCATGATTCCCCGTCCACGTCCGCCGTAATCAGCGGTCGCTTTCGGTGATTGTGTACCAGGAAGCGTTGAGTGACCTCAATTGCCGCCTCTTCGGCCTCCGAGGGGCTCGCAAATCGCCGTCCTTTGAGCCGGTCGCGCACGCGTTCGGCCATTTTGCGCTCCACCCGGTCTCGGTCTCCGACGCCGAAAACCCCACGGGATACAACGCGAGGGCGGTGCTGGAGCCGACCGGCTCTGAGCGAGAGCAGGATAGTGACCAATCCATTGGAGCCCATCGTGCGACGCTCCGCGATGACTTCCTCGGTGAGCGCCTGCATGCCGTCGATGTAGACGCGCCGGACAGGAACTGTATCGACGATGCGCAGTGCATCGCGCGTGAGCTCCAGCACGCTCCCGTTCTCGACGAGCTGTGTTTGCTGGATTCCTTCTTCTGCGGCGAGCTCGAGATGCCGGCGCTGATGGTGGTGCGTGCCGTGCACGGGAACGAACGCCTGGGGGCGGAGGATCTCAATCATGGTGCGCTGCTCTTCACGGCTCCCGTGGCCACTCGCGTGCACCTCCGGGTGCTCGTCGCGCGTGATCACCTCGAGGCCGCGGCGTTCGAATCGATTGATGACGTCCAGCACGCCGAGCTCGTTGCCAGGAATGATGCGCGACGAGAAGATCACAGTGTCGTCCGCCTCGAGGTGCAAGCGCGAGTGCTCGTCGCGCGCCAGTCGAGTGAGACCCGATGCACGCTCGCCCTGTGTGCCAGCGGCGAGGATCAGGACCTGATTGCGGGGTAGATCGCTGACCTCCTCCGGCGGGATCAGTAAGCTGTCGATCGGCGGAATCAGACCCAGGGCCCGCGCGACTTCGGTGTGCTTGTTGACCGACATGCCGAGCAAGCAGACCTTACGCCCCAGCTCTTTGGCGATTCGCAACACGGCTCTCAGCCGAAACGCGTTCGAGGAGAACGTGGCGACGACGACCCGATTCGGCGATCGGGCAATCCAATACTCGAGGGCCGCCTCGGCATCTCGCTCAATGCGGGCACGTCCCTCGACATCGGCCCCTGTCGAGTCGCTCAGCAGGAGGCGCACACCTTGGCTCGCCACTTCTTCGAGGCGCGCCCGGTCGAAGTACTGCCCGTCGCAGGGGTCGGACTCGATTTTGAAGTCGCCGGTGTGGACTACGGTGCCCAGCGGGGTATCCAGGATGAGCCCCGTGGCATCCGCGATCGAATGGTGAACCGAGAAGCGCTCGACCAAGATCGACCCGATCTGCTCGCGGCTTCCCGCTGGGCTCACTCGGAGGTCGACGTCCTTCAGCCCGTGCTCTGCCAGGCGATCCCCGATCAGAGCCGCGGCGTAGGGCGGAGCGTAGACCGGGACTCGGACCTTCTTGAGGTAGTAGGGAAGGGCGCCGATGTGGTCCTCGTGACCGTGGGTGATGACGATGGCTCGCAGCTGGTCCCGCTGCGCATGGAGCCACTCGAAGTCCGGGTGGACCAGCTCGGCACCATCTTCATCGGTGAAACCGATCCCGCAGTCGATGGCGATCGTCGTATCGCCGCAGACCACGGCGGCGCAGTTCATTCCGACCTCGTTGAGGCCGCCAAGGGGGATGAAGCGAAGACTATCCATCACAGAACTCTCGGCACCGGGGCTAAAGGCCCGGGCGACTTTGGTCAAGGCAGCGATTGCCCCGTTGACCCGTGCGATCCCGGCGTGCTACGCCCCGGACCGCACGAGTTCAATGCGCCGTTTCTTAGCGATTATTTGGGTAGTTTCCCTCGGGGCAACATCGGCTGCGGCGCAGGGGTCGTCCACCGACGATGCCACGACCGCCGGGGCACAGCGCAGCGCAGCCACCGCCGAGGAAGAGGCCATCTCCGAGGGCGAAGAAGCCTCTCCGGAGCCGACCACAGAGGAAGACCTCCCGCCTCAATTGAGAGCGCCCAGCATGGAGGGCCTGCAGAACCCGGCCCCGCCCGCGCGCGACGCCAGCATCGATGAGGAGTTCGAGGAGGACTTCGAAGAGGCGGATTTCGAGGACGAGGACGAGATGGCGGCCGACGACGCCAAGCTTCTCGGCATGGCCGAGCCGCCCGCGTCGGACCCAACTCTGGCATCGTGGACCAACCCGCGACCGGTGTTCTCGCTCGGCGGCTACTTCCGTGTCCGGGGGAACTACGCCGACAACTTTTCGGTCCGCCGGATTCCACTCGACCGATTGAACCAGGACCCGTTTGCGAGATGGATTCCGGTCGACAACGCCGCGAGCTCGGGTGGCAATGGCGTGCTTCCTCAGGGCGGTTGCAAGGGCGAGCCGGCGTCTCCAGCGAGCCAGGACCAGCGGTGCGACGGAAGCGCCACGGTGAGTTGGGCGAACATGCGGCTTCGTTTGCAACCGACGATCTCACTCAGCGACAATATTCGGCTCCACATGATGGTCGACGTGTTCGACAATCTCGTCTTGGGCTCGACCCCCGAGGTCAAGTCCGTCAATCAGTTTGGCCAGATTACGGGCCGCGCTCCCGGAGTCCCCGTGGACAGCCTGACCCAAACGTTGCCCCCGCCCGAATCGTTCCGCAACACGGTGGGCGACAACATCTACTTCCGGCGCGTCTGGGGCGAGGTCACCAACAGCACTATCGGTCAGCTTCGCTTCGGCCGCATGGGGCACCAATGGGGCCTCGGGATGCTCTGGAACGCGGGCGATGGGACGAACCCGCTCGAGACCGCCCTCGACTCGGACTTCCAGTCGGAAATCGACCGCATTCAGCTCATCGGCAAGTTCAAGGGCATCTTCTTCGGAGTCTCCTGGGACTTCGCGAATAAGGGTTACATCTACAACCCGATCGAGGACATCCAGAATATCCCAGTCGACGCGAGCAGGCTGGACGACACACGGCAGTGGAGCTTCTTGCTCGCGCGCCGCCTGGAGCCACTCAAGCAGGAGAAACGCCTCGCCCGCGGCAAGTGGGTGATCAATGGCGGCGCGTACTTCATCTACCGCTCACAGTTCCTGTCCACCTCGACCGCTCCCTTGCTCGGAACGATCAGTGACATCGAAAATGCCTTCGTCCGCCGTGATGCGAAGG
>CALLDH010000236.1 GCA_937998345.1 uncultured bacterium
GAACATCGTGATCGGGTTCATTCGCATGGAGGGTCACACGGTCGGCGTCGTCGCCAACCAGCCCGACGTGCTGGCCGGCTGCCTGGACATCAAGTCGTCGATCAAGGCCGGTCGCTTCGTACGATTCTGCGATGCCTTCAACATTCCCCTCCTGACCTTCGTCGACGTGCCGGGATTCCTGCCCGGGACGGCGCAGGAGCATGGCGGCATCATCAAGCACGGCGCGAAACTGTTGTTCGCCTACGCCGAGGCCACCGTGCCGAAAGTCACCGTCATCACGCGCAAGGCCTATGGGGGCGCCTATGACGTCATGGCCTCCAAGCACCTGCGCGGTGACGTCAACCTCGCCTGGCCGAGTGCCGAGATCGCCGTCATGGGGCCCAAGGGCGCAGTGGAGATCATCTTCCGCGAGGATATCGGCGACGACGAAAAGATCGCCCGGCGCACCGAGGAGTATCGCCAGAAGTTCGCCAATCCGTTTGTCGCGGGCAGCCGCGGCTACATCGACGACGTGATCGCGCCTCACACGACCCGACAACGCATCTGCCGCTCGCTTGCCGTGCTTCGCAACAAGACGCTCGACAATCCCTGGCGCAAGCACGACAACATTCCGCTATAGGGGGCCGCCGATGTTCGAGAAAATTCTGATCGCGAACCGCGGCGAGATTGCCTGTCGAGTCATCAAGAGCGCCCGCGCCATGGGCATCGAGACCGTTGCGGTCTATTCCGATGCCGACCGCGATGCGCTGCACGTGCAGATGGCTGACGAGGCCGTCAACATCGGACCGCCGCCCTCGACGCAGAGCTATTTGCAGAAGGACAAGATCGTTCAGGCGTGTCTCGATACCGGCGCCCAGGCTGTCCATCCGGGCTACGGATTTCTTTCCGAAAACGCTGAATTCCGCGAGGCACTGGCCGCGGCGAACATTGTCTTCATCGGCCCGAATGCCCAGGCGATCGAAGTGATGGGCGACAAGATCACCTCCAAGAAACTGGCCGACGACGCCGGCGTCAACACGATACCCGGGCACCCCGACGCGATTAGAGACGATGCCCAGGCCGTCGAGGTAGCCAACAAGATCGGTTACCCGGTCATGCTCAAGGCCACCGCCGGCGGCGGCGGCAAGGGCATGCGCGTGGCGCGCAACGATGATGAATGCCGCGACGGCTTCGAACGCGCCGCAAACGAGGCACGCTCGAGTTTCGGCGACGACCGGATCCTGATCGAGAAGTTCATCGAGGAGCCCCGGCACATCGAGATCCAGGTCATGGCCGACCGCCATGGCAACACCGTCTACCTCAACGAGCGCGAGTGCTCGCTGCAGCGGCGGCACCAGAAGGTCATCGAGGAAGCCCCGTCGCCGTTCATCGACGCCGCCACCCGCGAACAAATGGGCTCGCAAGCCGTGGCGCTTGCGAAGGCCGTGAATTACGAGTCCGCCGGTACGGTCGAGTTCATCGTCGACAAGGACCGCAATTTCTACTTCCTTGAGATGAACACCCGCCTGCAGGTCGAGCACCCGATCACCGAGCTGATCACCGGCCTCGACCTCGTCGAGCTGATGATCCGCGTGGCCAGCGGGGAAAAGCTGCCGATCACGCAGTCCGATGTGCCAATCAACGGCTGGGCCATCGAGTCCCGCGTCTACGCCGAGGACCCGTCGCGAAACTTCCTGCCCTCGACCGGGCGGCTCGTGTACTACCGACCGCCCGCAGAGAGTGACTATGTCCGCGTGGATACCGGCGTATACGAGGGCGGCGAGATCTCGATGTTCTACGACCCGATGATCGCCAAGCTCGTTACCTACGGTGCCAACCGCGAAGAAGCCCGGTCCCGCATGCGCACGGCGCTGGATCAGTTCGTCATTCGCGGCGTGTCGAGCAACCTCTGCTTCCTGGCAGCGCTGATGCGGCACCAGCGCTTTATCGACGGCAACATGACGACGAACATGATCGGCGAGGAGTACCCGGATGGCTTCGATCCGGCGGCCGGTCAGCTCGACGAACCGACGATCACGATCTCGGTAGCGGCCTCGATGATGCGCAGTTACCGCGATCGCGCCGCCCGCATCGACCAACAGCTCCCCGGGCACGAGCGCCGGGTGCCGAAAGACTGGGTCGCGATAATCGACGGCCAGCATCACCCGGTCAGCATTGTCCCTGTGGAAGGCGGCTTCGACGTCACGATCGACGACAAGATCAACACGGTGCGCTCGAACTGGTCGTTCGGCCAGCAGCTGTTCAGCGGCACGATCAACGGCAAGGAAATCTTCGTACAGGTCGAGCGCGTCGCGCAGACCTACCACGTGCAGCATAGCGGCTGCCACTCAGAGGTGACCATGCTCACGCCGCGCGCCGCCGAGCTGTATCGGCACATGCCGGTCAAAGCCGCGCTCGACATGTCGAAGTTCCTGCTGTCGCCGATGCCGGGCCTGCTGGTGTCGCTGTCCGTGACGGAAGGCGATGTGGTGAGGGCCGGCGAGCAGCTGGCGGTGGTCGAAGCCATGAAGATGGAGAACACGCTGCACGCGGAACGCGACGGTGTCGTGGCCGGAATCTTCTTCGAAGCCGGCGCGACGTTAGCTGTCGACGACAAGATCCTGGAACTGGAGTAGCGCGCGTGCCGCCGGCAAAGCGCCCGCCCGTTGCCGAGGAGGATGTCGCTGCGCTGGCCGACGGCGTCATCGCGGGCAACCGCAGGATCCTTGCACAGGCCATCACGCTGATCGAATCCACGCGCAGCGACCACCGTGCGGCCGCCTCGGCGCTGCTCGAGCGACTGATACCGCACGCCGGTGACTCGATCCGGCTGGGCATCTCGGGCATCCCCGGGGTCGGCAAATCGACCTTCATCGAGGTGCTCGGCAATCACGTGATCGATGCCGGTCACCGCGTGGCCGTGCTCACCGTGGACCCCTCATCGGCGATCAGCGGCGGCTCGATACTCGGCGACAAGACCCGCATGGAACAACTGTCCCGGCGCGACGAGGCCTTTATCCGGCCCTCGCCCGCTGGCAGCACGCTGGGCGGTGTGACGCGTCGCAGCCGCGAGGCGATGATCCTCTGCGAGGCGGCTGGTTTCGACGTCATCATCGTCGAGACTGTCGGTGTCGGCCAATCCGAAACAAAAGTAGCGGACATGACCGACATGTTCCTGTTGCTGTTGCTGCCCGGTGCCGGCGACGAACTGCAGGGCATCAAGCGCGGCATCGTGGAACTGGCCGACCTCATCCTGATCAACAAAGCCGACGACGACCTGGCGGAACTCGCCAAACGAGCGGCGGCGGAGTACCGCAACGCGCTGCAACTGCTGCACCCGCGTTCACCAAACTGGAAGGTCGAAGTGCAACGTTGTTCGGCACGCGA
>CALLDH010000237.1 GCA_937998345.1 uncultured bacterium
TTGGCTCGGGGACTAGGATTCGAACCTAGATAGCCAGTACCAGAAACTGGAGTCCTGCCGTTAGACGATCCCCGAATGGTCCCGACACCTTAACTTGGGGGTCGGGCGGCGGCACTATAGCGGCAAGGCCTCACTCAGCAAGCTAGTGCCGCATGAGCATAATGTTTACTTTTTTGGTCGTGTACATTTTAGCTGTTTATCCAACTAAATGAGATGATATTCTGGAAATTGCTGATTGTTGACTTGACCTGACGGAAAACTGGGGAATAGTCAGAGCTCCCCCTGCGGCCGCGTTTCGGTGTCCGGGGGACAGGAGCATCATGACTTCGTGGAAAGAACAGCTTGGTGATCGGATCGCGGAGCAACTCGCGGGCGAGGTGGATCTCTTCGAGGGCCAGATCGAGCTCAAGAAGCAGGGGAAGATCGACGACAAGATCTTCGCCGAAACTCGGCTTCGCCGCGGCGTGTACGGGCAGCGCTACGACAATGGCCTCCGGGACGACGGAACCGGTCAGAAGACCTTGGCGTTCCCCTGCGGCGACCTGACCAAGGGGCCGGACACGGTCTGGGACGCCCCCGGGATGATGCGCATCAAGATTCCGTTCGGGAAGCTCACCGTCGAGCAACTCGAAGTGTTGAGCGAGCTCGCGGAGGAGAACTCCGATTCGATCCTGCACGTCACGACGCGGCAAGACATCCAGCTTCACTTCATTCACATCGAAGAAGCTCCCGACATGATGCGGCGGCTCGCGTCGGTCGGGATCACCACGCGCGAAGCCTGCGGCAACAGCGTCAGGAATGTGACCGCCTGCGAGTACGCCGGCGTCTGCACGACGCAGGCGTTCGACGTGACGCCATACGCCGACGCGATCACGAAGTACCTCCTGGGCCACCCCGACGTTCAAGACTTCGGCCGCAAGTTCAAGATCGCATTCTCCGGCTGCGAAGACAATCCTTGTGGCCTCGTCACCTTCCACGACCTCGGCGCGGTAGCACAGGTCAGAAACGGGAAGCGCGGTTTCCGCGTCGTCGTCGGTGGGGGGCTAGGCGCGGTGCCGGTGCAAGCCAAGGTGCTCGCCGAATTCTGCCCAGAGGAAGAGCTCCTTCCACTCGCGCAGGCGGTGTCCCGTGTGTTCGCGCGCCTCGGCGAAAAGCAGAGCCGCGCGCGCGCACGCATCAAGTTCCTGGTGCAAATGGTCGGCATCGACGAGTTCAAGAAGCTCGTGGCCGAAGAGCGCGAGACGCTTCGGCCGGACGAGCGCTGGACGGCGTTCTTGGACGACCTTCACTCGACCGACGAAACGCCGGTGCGGGAGGCGGGCGCGATTCCTGCCGACGCCTCCGCCGGTTTCAAGGCCTGGGCCAAGCACAACCTCAAACCCCAAGCGCAGGACGGGTACTATTCCGCCATCATCAAGCTGCCGCTCGGTGACTTCACAGCCACGCAGGGCCGCGCGCTCGCGCAGCTTGCTCGGGAGCTCACCGGCGATTCCATTCGCTGCACGGTCGAGCAGAACCTCACGTTCCGCTGGGTCAGCGGAGCGGATGCGGTGACGTTCTATGAACGCCTCGTGGGGCTCGAGATGGCCGCCGCCGGTGCGGGCACAATCACCGACATGACATCGTGCCCCGGCACCGACACCTGCAAGCTCGGCATCTCCGCATCACGCGGGCTGACCGGTGAGCTCCGCAAGCGGCTCACGGTGGTCGAGGACGAGCTCCACCCCGCGGTGCAAGCGCTTCGCATGAAGGCGAGTGGCTGCTTCAACTCGTGCGGCCAGCACCACGCGGCCGACATCGGATTCACCGGCGTCAGCCGACAGGTTGGCGGCCGGAAAGTCCCGCACTTCAATATCGTGCTGGGCGGACAATGGACCGAGAACGCCAAGAGCTACGGTCTGGTGGTGGGCGCTGTTCCGTCGAAGAACATCCCGAAGGCCGTCGAGCTGATTACGGAGCACTACCTCAGTAACCGCGAGGGCAAGGAGAGCTTCCAAGCATTCATGGCGCGCGTTGGCAAAAAGGAGTTCCGCAAAGTGCTCGCGCCCATTCAGAAGCCGCCCGCCTACGAGGACGACCCAAGCTACTACAGCGACTGGGGCAACCCCCGCGAATACACAATCGGGGACATCGGCGTTGGTGAGTGCGCGGGGGAGATCGTGCCCTTCGTCGAGTTCGGCCTACAAGAGGCGGAGCAGCAACTCCACGATGCGCAGGACGCGCTCGAAGCCGGCCAGGCGGGAGCGGCGGCGGCCGGCGCATTCACTGCGATGGTGACCTCCGCCAAGGCGCTCGTCCGCCACCTCGACATTCAGGTCAAGGACGACGCCGACGATGTCGTGGCGAACTTCAGGACTCACCTCCACGAGACCGAGCTCTTCCACGACCCGTTTGCAAAAGGAAAATTCGCCACGTACCTGCTCAAGTTGCATGGCGACCAGTCGTACAAGAACGCCAGCGACGAGATTGCGCACCGCACGCTCGATGAAGCGCAGTTGTTCCTCGAAGCAGCACACGGCTGTTACCAGCGCCTCACTGAGGCAGCAACGGCGGCAGCAGCCGCGGCGGCGGAGTAAGGCCGATGCAAGCAACGAAGTTTCAGGTGAAGCTCTACACGAGAGCCGGCGACATCGAGCTGGAGAAGCTCGTCCCGGTCTTCCACGAGTGGATTCGCACCAAGAAGATCTCCGACGAGCTCTTGATCGACGTCGCGGACTACGCCCACGTCCCACAGGGGCCCGGCGTGGTTCTCATCGGCCATCAGTCCGACTACTACCTCGACGTCGCGGACAACCGACCCGGGCTGCTCTACAGCCGGAAGCGGGGTTTCGACGGTGACTTCCAGGAGGGCATCGATGATGCCTTCCGCCGTGCGCTCGGGGCCTGCCAACTCCTCGAAGAAGAGAGCAGCCTTGGCCTGCAATTTGCGACGAATGAAGTGCTCTTCCGGGTGCAGGATCGCCTGAGCGCGCCGAATGGCGACGCGACCTACGACGCCTACAAGCCGGCGCTCGAGCAGGCTGCGGGCGCGTTCTTCGGCGGCACCGCGTCCTTCGAGCGCCTCGGAGGCGAGCGCGAGCCCTTCGCCGTCCGCATCAGCACGGGTGCCAACGGCACAGTCGCCGACGCGCTCGCCCGACACTGACAGCGCTGGCGTTCTTTTTGGCGCCTACGCTTTTCGAGGTACAAACCTCAGCCAGGAGCTGATGTGTTGAAGTATCCCATCGCCTGGTTGTTGGCCGCGAGCCTCTGCGCCCTGGCCGCCTGCTCGCGCAGCGGGACGCCCGAACATGCCGCCGAAGGCGCGTCGGCAGGGGCCAGCGCACGAGGAGACGACACGGCGATCGATGATGTCCGCGCCGGGGTGCGTGCCCTGACTCAACCCGAGCCCTCCGTCGAGTACGTGGCCGCCGAATTGGAAGGCGTGATCATGGCGCGGACCAAGAGCCAAGCGCTCATGCACTACGACGGCTACCGAGTGACACTGACGACCCCGCCAGGGAACCGGGTGACCCGAATCACGTTTGAGCTCATCGAGGCCAAGCCGACCATCGAGCAGCTGACCAGCGTCTTCGGCGAGCCGCAGGAGGTTCCCAAGGGCATGCTCTACGAGCATACGTCCGCGGTGACGGGGGCGCGCATCCTCATTCTCGCCGAACCCGTGTCTACGCCGGCCGACGAGGGAAGCCTGGTCCGCCGCATCGTGATCGAAGGCGCGCGCGCTCACTAACGAACGCTCACCGCTGGAGCGCCTGGATGCGCACCACGACGCCCTCGTCGGCAGGCGGAAGCGGATACTCGTCGAGGTCTTCCGGCGCGACCCATGCATGGTCGGCAACCTGCAAGTGACGCACTTCGCCGGCGCGCAGCTCGCATCGATAGAACAGCAGGAGCACTTCCTTTTCGGGGTACCGATGATGGGTCACCTCGAGAATCTCGGAGACCCCCACCTCAATGCCGCACTCCTCTTGGCATTCGCGCACCAGAGCCTCCTCGGGAGACTCCCCGTCCTCCAACTTGCCGCCGGGGAATTCCCACATGCCCGCCAAATGCTGTCCGTCCGAGCGCCGCGTGAGGAGCACGCGCCCATCCCGGATGACGACGGCAGCCGCAACGACGACAAGGGCGGAGGAGCGTGGGCGATGCGCCGCGTCGGCATCACTGGGCACGTCAGGGCATCTCCCCGATGGCGCGACGTAGCTGGGCAGTCGCGACGCGCAGCCCGATCGCGGAATCGACGACGTCGACCTGCGCACGGATCAGCTCTGACTGCGCCTGCAGTAGAGTGGTCGTATTGACGACCCCTGCTTGGAGCTGCTCGCGAGTGACGCGATAGCCTTCGCGCGCAGCGCTGAGGCCGAGCCTGGCGGATTCCATGGCCGACCGCGACGCCAACAGCCCGTGATATCCTTCGGCAACTTCGACACGAATCAGATCTTGAAGCGCGATGACATCGGCATGGGCACGCTTCAGCTCGGCCTGGAGCTGCTTGGCGCGACCCTGTGCTCGAACCGTATCGTTCGGCGACCATCGAATCACTGCGCCCGCTTCCCAAGTGGGGTCGAACCGGTCTTGCTGTGGAATGACGCGCAGGTTGGGGTTCGAATACTGGGCGCTTCCCCGAATGAGCAGGTCGGGCATCCGGCCCCCGATGGCGCTTCGAAGTTGGTGTTTGCTCGCCACGATGTACGTCCGCAGCGCGAGTAGGTCCGGACGATCCCGAAATGCTCGCTCCTTCAGTGCTTCCTCGGTCTCCGCCGGGATGGCGACCACCGGCCCCGAGAGATCCTCACCGAGCGTCGGCAGCTCCTCGGTGTGCATCAAGGCTTGGAGTGCGCGCGTCGCGACTTGCAAACCGAACTTGGCCCGCTCGACCGCGACCCTTGCGGCCTCTTGTTGTGCCTCGACCCGAAGGAGATCGACCCGCGCCGCCGAGCCTGCCTGTACCAGCGATTCGGTTTCTTTCCTCTGCGACTCGGCGGCTTCGAGCGCGAAGTTGGCGACCCCGAGACCGGCTTCGGCGCGCGCAAACTCGTAGTAGGCTTGTCGCGCGGCGAAGGCGACGTTGTTGCGCTCCGCTTCGATCTGATAGCCGGCCGCGACCTCATTCTTCTTGGCCGCCCGATACGCGGGAAGCGCCTCGGCGAGCGAGTCGGTGAACGAGTACATCAGGGTCGCGTCACTCGCGAGCTGCTGGGTCAACGATGGGAACGTCACGCTGCCGAAGCCCGGGATATCGTAGCTCGGGGTGTCGACCGGGCTGAGCCGCGAATAGCGACCAAGCAGCTCGAGTCGCGGGACCAGAGCCGACATCGCCTGCATCGCCCCACCCTTGGCCTCGAGCAACAAGGTCTTGGTACGATCGAGGTCTGGCGAGGTAGCGACGATCCGAGTGACCGCCTGTGCCGAGGTCAACCCCCCGGGCACGTAGAGTGAGCGGAGCGCGCGCGCGGCCGCATCATCCGGCTGATCGGCCGGCTCCTCCAGCGCCAACCCGGGCTGGGTCCGTGCTTCGTCCATGGTAGGCGCCTGGGCGTAGGAGTGGGTGATTCCCAGACCGAAGAAGATGCCGGCGACCCCGACTGCGACCGTGTACCGATGAATACTCATGAATGCTCCTTGCCGAATGCATGATACGCCGGCAACCAGCTAGCCAGCTTGCCGCGTCCGCAGCGCTAATCTATAGCCGTCGCCTATGGCTCAGGGACTCAAAGTTGCGGTGGTTGGAGTCACCGGAATGGTAGGCGCGGAGATGCTGCGCGTGCTCGAGCAGCGCGCCTTTCCGGTATCGGAGCTGGTGCCCGTGGCATCGGCTCGAAGCGCCGGCAAGACCGTGACGTTCAACGGAGCCGAGCACCGCGTCGTTGAGATTGCGCCGGAAGTCTTCGAAGGCGTCGACCTCGCCCTCTTCTCCGCCGGCGGCGGCACCTCGCGGGAGTGGTCGCCGATCGCCGCCAGCAAGGGCGCGCTGGTGGTCGACAACTCCTCGGCATTCAGGGGCGACCCCGAGGTTCCGCTCATCGTGCCGGAAGTGAATCCGGACGCAGCAGCGCACCGGCCCAAGGGCATCATCGCCAACCCGAACTGCTCCACCATCCAAATGGTCGTCGCTCTGAAGCCGCTTCACGACGAGGCGCGTCTCAAGCGTGTCGTCGTGGCAACCTACCAGGCGATCAGCGGGTCGGGCGCCACGGCGGTCGCCGCTTTCGAGGCGCAGGAAGCAGCCACCGTCCGAGGCGATGAGGTCGACAAGAGCAATCTTTCCGGACAGTTGAGCCGCAATCTTCTGATGCACTGGAAGCCTGATCCCGAGACCGGGTACCAGGAAGAAGAGCTGAAGATGGTGTCCGAGACTCGCAAAATTTTCGGGGACCCCTCCATTGCTGTCTCACCTACGGCGGTTCGCGTTCCGGTGATCACGGCCCATAGCGAGGCCATCACGGTCGAGACTCATGAACCCCTCACAGCCGAACGCGCCCGCGAGCTCCTGAGCCGTGCCGAGGGCGTCGAGGTCGTCGACGACTTGGGCAATGGAATCTACCCGCAGCCGATCGACGCCGCGGGTCGGGACCCGGTGTACGTCGGCCGCATCCGAGAAGACGTCGGTAATCGAGGTGGCATCCAGATGTGGGTGGTCTCGGACAACCTCCGCAAGGGCGCAGCCCTCAACGCGGTCCAAATCGCTGAAAAGGTTCTATTAAAGTGACGAAATGTCAGGCCTTGGCGTAGAAGAGGGGCGGATCATGTCAGTTTGTCCGCCGCCCTCCCGAAAATACTCGGCTTTTAGGCTCAGCCTGTTGGCCCGGGGATTGCACGCAGCTAGGGGTATGCGCAACAAATTCTTATTCTTATCCACCCTGCTCGCAGCAATCCCGCTGCTCGCACCGACTGCCCTTGCTCAGGAGACGCAGCTGGACGCCATCACCCGCATTAACGGGGAAGTGCCCACCACCGACGCGGCGACAATTTATTTCAACGCGGAGAACTGCGCCGACGCCGCGAACACCGTCTACGACGTCACCCTGGTGAACGGCGATGGCGTCACGCAGATCTACATGTGGGCCGGTGTTCAGAACGGCCAATGCAACCTGAATGACAAACGAACGGACCTACAGAACCTGTGCCGGCCGATGGCCAGCAGCAACCCTCGAACCGTCGGAGACAACGCCACGGTCTTCGACCTGACGCTCCAGGAGCTCGTCGATACGGGGGTCGTGGACTGCAGCAACACGGCGCTCGAAGGGCAGCCCTACGAAATCTATTCGTTCCGCAACGAAGATCCGGGCGGCACCGACGTGCTGCCAGAAGGCTATGGGGTCGCCCCATTCAGGGTCGACGTGACCCCGCCTGAGCAACTCGTCATCACGAGTAACCTGGCGCCGACGGGCTCGACCTTCACGATCTCCTGGACCACACCGGCCGACTCCAACTCCATCGCCCAGTACAAGCTCTACGAAGGCAGCAGCGCGGACGCGAGCGCGGCAACAGACACGGGAATCACGGCTGGTCAGAATGCGAAGAGCATCAGCGTCTCGGCTACCGGGCTGGGTCTGCTCCCTGGGGAGACCACCTACCTGTTCGTGTCCGCCGTCGACATCGCCGCGATGCGAATCGGGGACGGCAACGAGGGCGAGCTGTCAGAGGCCACCTTCGTCACCGCCGCCGAGACCTACGGGTTTTGCGACGACCCAAGCGTGGACTGCTCCGGCTGCTCGGTGTCGCCGATGATCTTGGCCAATGGCCAACCAGGGTCCGGGCCATGGTTGTTCGGCCTTCTGTGCGCAATCGTCGTCGCGTGGAGGCTTCGTAGGTGAAAGGCCTGGCTTCGGCGCTCGTGCTTGCAGCGGTACTGGGCCTCGCGCCCCACTACGCGCACGCCCAAGCGATCGGCGAAGCCGACAAAGAAGGTTGGACTCCGGAGGGCTTCTTGTTGTCTTTTGGCGTCGGGGCCTATCGCCCGGACCCAGGTAGCCAGGCGTTCGACCGGAGCTACCCGTCTGGCAACGGGCCTCTCCTGCTGGGCGAGTTTGATTTCTTCCTGTACCGAATTCCGTTTCTGGGACCTATGGGAATCGGCGTGGCCGGTGGCTGGGCCAACTACAAAGGCACCGGTTGCCTTGACCCGTCCGGACCATGCGTCCCGTCGAATGACAGCGCAAAGTTCAGCCTTTTCCCGTTAAACGCGATGTTCGTGCTGCGCATCGACGCCCTCGCTCGCAAGACCCCGGTCCCCTTCGTCTTCACCGGCAAGGTCGGGTACAACACCGTCTTCTTCAAAGAAGAGGTTGGCTCCGGCAAGAGCAGCGGTCGAAGTCACGGGTTCGGCTGGGCTGCGCAGATCGCGCTCGAGCTCAACTTCATCAATGAGCGGCGCGCCAATGCCCTCGACCAGGACTGGGGCATCAACAGCTCGTTCTTCTTCTTCGAGCTGGCCGGCTCGGACACGAACAACCGTGCACCAGTCGGCGACAAGTTCTACTTCACTGGCGGCGTCGGGCTGACGTTCTAGCGTCTGCGTGGAGGCTCTCCTGGCGTGGGACGGTCGAATGCATCTCCGGGGCCGTCGAAACGCGCGAGCTCGATCTCGATGAGCGTGAGCCCCTGGGGCGGGGCGGTCTGGCCCGCGTCGGCGCGATCGGAATCCTCGCGCAGCATCCCGGGAATGTCCTCGGGCGTGAAGCGACCGCGGCCCACTTCCACCAAAGTCCCGGCCATGATCCGGACCATGTTCTTCATGAACGAGTTCCCAACGACGTCGATCGCAAGGAGGTCGCGGCGCCCGCTCCAGTCCGGAAGCACCTCGACCTCGAACATCTCGCGTACGACGACTTCGCGTTGATCGCCCGACTGACGAAACGCGCGAAAGTCGTGCTCGCCTAGGAAGTGCTTTGCGGCTGCCTGCATGGCCTCTATGTCGAGGTAGTCCTCGGCACGGTCACTTCGGTTCTCGACATCCCGGCGCGCGCCTTTTGGTCCGAGTTGCCATACCTGTTTCCGCATCATCGGGTCTCGTTGGCGGCCGCAGCGAATCAGATAGCGGTAACGCTTGTGCGCGGCGTGGAAGCGCGGGTTGTAGCGCCGATAGCAGGGCTGCGCGTCGTGGACGACGATGTCTTTCGGGAGTCGGGCGTTGAGCCCGCTGATCCAGCCGTCCCGCGGCACCTCGATCTCCGCCGAGAAGCTCGCGATCTGCCCCAGCGCATGGACGCCGGTGTCCGTCCGGCTGCAGCCGCGGACTGGGCTGTGCTCGATTCCCATCTCATCGATGGCCTCCTCGAGCATCCCCTGGACGGTCCGAAGACCCGGCTGGGCCTGCCAGCCGTGAAAGTCCGTCCCGTCGTACCCGAGGCAGACGCAGACACCGTGCATGAATGGAGGCACCTCGCCCATCATCAAATCGCGCCGCACGCTAGCGCGGATGCCACCTGTTGCCTATCGTTCGGCCGATGTGGCGCTGGTTGATGGTGAGCGTATTGCTCCTGGGGAGTCCGGTAAGCGAGGCCCGGGCTGATGCCGAGGCCGGCACCGAGGCCGATGCCGGCACGGACGCTGGCACTGGCACTGGCACTGGCACTGACGCTGGCACTGACGCTGACACTGGCACGGACGCTGGCACGGACGCTGGCACGGACGCTGGCACGGACCCTGACACGGACACTGGCCCTGACACGGACACTCCCCGCCCTCCCCCCAAGATCGGCTTCGTCGTCGCCGGTGATCCTGACGAGACACTTCGCAACACGGCCGCCTTCGTCGAAACCGAAGCTACCACCTCCGGGTTGCGCGTCCCCAGTGACCCTGCGCTCCGGAGTGCGATGCGCGGCGATCCGGCCGCTGGAGTAGACGGGCTCGAGAATCTGCGCGCTGCGCGCCGCGGCCTTGGACTCGACCCTCGCAATGACCTCGCATCGTACAAACGCATCGGGATCATTGCTGGTGCAGACGCGCTGGTCGTCGTGCATCGACAAGGCTCGATCTTGCTCGAAGTCTTCGACGTGAGCGCCGCGCAGTTCTACGAGGGAGCCCTCGAATTCGACACGAGCACGTCGGCTCAACGGGTGGCCTTCATCGAGAGCCGCGCAGCGCAGGCGCAGCTACGCTGGTCCCAGCCGCCTCCGCCGCCCCCACCGGCGGCAGCTCAGAAGGTGAACGCACCCGAACAGCCGGCCGACGAATCCAGGGCAAAACGCAGGATGAAGAAGGCATGGCCCTATGTCGTGGCCGGGGTGCTCCTCGCCGCAGGTGTAACCTACCTCATCATTGATCGACGTCGCACTAACGAGGCGGAGCCGCCGCTGCTAAGATTTAGACCCGGTGAAGAGTAGACCCCAGCTAGCTTTTTTCACGGCAGTTCTTTGTGCGATCGCGATGACCGTAACTTCGGTCGGCGCAGCCGCTCAGGAGACGCCTGAGTTCGCGCTGCCCTCGCCGCTCGAAGGGTATGAGACCGAAACCATCGGCGCGGTCACCTGGACGTTTCCGGAGTCGGAACGTGGCCGCGTTGCGGAGCTGATCGAAGGCTTCGACGATCACTGGGCCAAGGTCGTGAGTGACTTCGGCGAGGTCATCGATGACGAGCTCGTCATTCGCGTTGCGCGAAACCCGCGGGAGATGCGGGCGATGGCTCCCATCGGGCACCCTCCGCCGGACTATGCGACCGGCGTCGCCTACTCGCGCTGGGGGGTGATTCTCCTCACGATGTCTGCACCCCAAACTTGGGAGCCGCCGGACCTCGAGGTCGTGCTCGTCCACGAGCTTTCCCACGTCGCACTCTACCGGGCAGTGCTCGGCAACCCCATGCCCCGCTGGTTCAACGAGGGAGTCGCGATCCATCAATCCGAGGTTCGCTTGCTTCCGCGCATGGAGTCCCTTCTCCGAGCAGCTGCCCAGCGATCGATGCTACGACTCTCGGAGCTCGACAAGCATTTCCCCGACCACCCACATGAAGTGAACATCGCCTACGCCCAGAGCGCCGATGTCGTCGGGTTCTTGCGCCGCTCCAACAACGATGAGCGCCGTTTCCACCGTTTGGTTCAGTCGCTCCGCGACGGAGAAACCTTCGACACGGCCCTCGCGACTGCCTACGGCTGGACGCGCGTCGGCCTCGAGCGGCAATGGCGGGAAAGCCTCCGGACGAGGTACCGAATCCTGCCCGCGCTCTTCGCCGGTTCTACGATCTGGGTCGCAGCCGCGATCCTCGTCGTGTTCGCGTACCGTCGGAGACGCCGCTATCACCACCTGAAGCTCGAGCAGATGGCGTACAGCGAGCAACTAGAAGCCGCGGCGGCCGCTAGCGAGCCTCCGCCTCCACCACTATCGCAGCCAGCCCCGGCCGCAGACGTGGTCGCGGACACGGGCGTTCCGATCGTCGAGCACGACGGCGAATCGCACACCCTTCACTGACCCCACCGCATCAAACCGACGCTACACGCCGCGCAAGGGGCTTCGTCTCAGGCCTTGGTCTCAGGCGCCTTGTCCGGATGGATCGGGAACTTCGGAGTCGTCCCGAGCTTCGCGAGCTTCTTTTTCCGGTCCCTACCCTGAGCGGCATTCTTCCTTTGCCGCCGCGCCTCTGTCTTGCTGGTATCTGACATCGAAATCGTCCTAGCGAGCTGCTTTAGTGGGCAAGAGCCGAGCCGTCAAACCCCCACCCCGGTGGCCTCGGCCACGGCCCGAAGATAGCCCCGGTGGAGCCGTTTCGTCACGGGACCGGGGGCCCCAGAGCCGATCGTCCGCCCGTCGGCCCGCACGACCGGCATCACCTCGCGGATGCTGCTGGTGATGAAGGCCTCGTCGGCGCCGTAGAGGCTTTCGGGCGTCACCTCGGCCTCCTCGACCTCGATCCCCTCGGCCCCCGCCGCTGTGAGGACCGTGGCCCGGGTGATTCCGATGAGGATCCCCGGCTGTGCCTCCGGTGTGCGCACCTTGCCGTCCTTCACGATGAAGAGATTGCTCGACGCGCCTTCGAGGATCTGTCCCTGGCGCCCGAGCACGAGCGCCTCTTGCGCCCCCTTCTGCTTCGCCTCGTAGACCGCGAGCAGGTTGGCCAGGTAGTTGGATGCCTTGGCGCCGGACGCGCGTTCGTCGTCGGTTGGACGCGAGGCGTGAAGCAAGGTCACCGCGATGCCTCGCTCGTACTGATCGGCAGGAGGTACCGAGACGGGCGCGGCGATGATCACGCGGAGCGGCTCCGTAGCGGTCGAAGGGTCGTAGGTCAGCGGCCCAGTCCCGCGCGTGATCACGACACGAACGTACCACTCACCCTCGCCGGCGGCGTCTAGCGTCGCGCCCACCTCGGACGAGAGCGTCTCGAGCGAAACCGGCATCGGGATCATCAAGCGGTCCGCTGAGCGCTCGAGTCGCTCCAGGTGTTCCCGCTGGGCGAACGGCACGCCGCCGTACGTTCGAAACACCTCGAACACGCTATCCCCGTAGAGGAACCCGCGGTCGAACACCGACACGCGCGCTTCGCCGCCATCGACGACTCGACCGTCGATAGAGACCTTTCCTGCCGACATGATTCAACCCTTCAACTGAGCGAGGAGCTCCGCAGCCTGCGCGTGGCTGGCATCTTCGGCAAGCGCCCTCTCCAGCATCGCGATCGCCTTACGCGCGTCGTCCTGCTTTGCGGCGATGTCACCGAGGTAGTAGTAGACGTCAGCCTTCTGAATCCCCGACTCCGGCTCCAACTTCTGCAATAGAAGTGCACGGAAGCTTTTCTGCGCGCGGTCTAGGTCACCGTTGGCGTGTGTGAGCTTGCCGAGATCCCGAAGGATCGCAACGTTGGTGAGGTCGATCTTGAAGGCCGCATCGTACGCAGCGAGCGCACCGGCCGGGTTGCCAGTTGCTGCCAGGGCCTGGCCGAGACGATGGTGATGCGTCGCGAGCTCTTTGCTCCGCTGTCGTCCGAAGCTTTCGATGACGCGTTGTAGGATCGGAACGGCGTCTTGCTGCCGGCCGGCTGCAATGTACAAGTCGCAGAGCGGCACCAATGCACCCCGGTCATCGCTCCCGAGCTCGACAGCCCGTTCGAGATAGCTCGCGGCCATTCCCGGATCGTCGAGCTGATCGCGATAGACATCCGAAATCGTACGCAGAAGCGCCAAGCGATCCGCGTCCGAGGCCGCGGCCTGAAGCTCGGAGTCTAAGACCTCGGCCAGCGCGCCGTAGTCTCCTTCAGCCTCGTAGTGGGCCTTGAGCCGGTCGCGCGTCGGGACGTCGTGCGGGAATCGGTCATGGGCCCCTCGAAGCACCCGGCCTGCCTGCCCGGAGTCACCAAGCTGCAGCTCCCAAAGGTCCGCAACACGATGCGACAGATCGATCGCTGCTGGACCGTCCAGACGGCCGGAGAGCCGTTCGAGCGTGTCGGTGACCTTGGTCCAGCTCTCCTTGCGCTCATAGAGATCCGCCAGCGCCCGCAGGGAGCGCTCGTCCGCTCCGAGGTCCGAGTTGATGCGCTCGTAGATCTGAATCGCGGCATCCTCATCACCGCGCTGGCTGTCCTGCACCTGGGCGACGCGCTCGAGAAGGCCGCGTTGTGCCTCGTCGGATGCCTGGCCGACCTTCGACAAGAGCAGCACGATGAGGTCATCCCAGGCGCCGGTCGCCTCGTACAGCCGGTCGAGCTCGGCGCTCGCAACCTCGTTGTCGGGATCCTGGCTCAGCACTTGCCGGAACATGTCGATGGCGGCCGTCTGGTCGCGGAACGAGCGCTCGTAGAGCTGTGCGAGTCGGAGTTGAAGCGCCGTTCGGTCCTCATCAGCAGACGAGTCGGCGCGACGCTCGAGCAGCGCGCGAAGCGCTTCGAGCCGGTCATTGTCTTGATACAGCGCTTCGAGCGCGTTCATCGTGACCGGATCGTTTTCGTCGAGCTCTAGGGCGGCTTCGTAGGCCCGTATCGCGGCCCGCGGGTCGTTCAGATGATCTCGGTAGACCTGACCGACCGCCTGCGCCACGGGCGCGCGCTCGTCGCCT
>CALLDH010000238.1 GCA_937998345.1 uncultured bacterium
CGGAGGTTTCATGAAACGCACTTGGCTTATTCTCGTATCGGCACTCTTGATCTCAGCTTGTACCGAAACCAGCAGCAGCGCCCCCATCACGTACCCGCTGCTCGACTGTGACCCGCTCGTTCCCGAGTTTTGTGGTTACCCGTTCCCGTCGAACGTCTACACCGTGGAGGATAGCGACAAGGTAACCGGACGTCGCGTGTCTTTCGGGGACGAGTTCCTGCGGAACAACGATTCGCTGCCGTGGGACTACAGCGATGGCTTCTCGGCAGGCAGCCCAATCCTAACCTATCTCCCGGGGGCGACCGACGACGCGTTTGGTGGAGTGACCGACATTGATCAATCCCTATCGGAGTCGTCGCCAACCCTCCTCCTCGACGCGGAAACCGGGGAGCTAGTTCCCCACTTTGCGCAGATCGACTCGCAGGCCATCACCGGCTCGGACATCCAGCCTTCCATGGTGTCCACGATGCTCAGGCCTGTCGTCCGACTCCGAGACAACGCCCGCTACATCGTCGCATTTCGCAACGTCACCAACGGAGACGGCGGGGTGATCGAGCCGTCCGCGCCATTCGCCGCCCTTCGTGACGGCACGGCGAGCGAGGACGAATCCATAGAGCAACGCCGGGCGCTCTACGACGATATTTTCGGGAAGATCCAGTCCAAGGGCTGGGCCCGCGACGAGATTCAGATCGCCTGGGACTTCAACACCGCAAGCGATGAAAACAACACGCAGTGGCTCCTCCATATGCGCGACACTGCGTTCGAGCTCGTCAAAGACGGGATCGAGTACACGATCACCAGAGTCGACACGGAGTTCCCAGGCGATGGCGACAACGAGACCGCACTCCGCGAGAACGCCGCTTTTCGCATCTTTGGCACCTTCAAGGCTCCCTTGTTCATGAGTTCTGACGAGGCTGGCTCTTTACTGCTTCTCGATGAGAACGAGATGCCCATCGTCAATCCGGCTACGCCATGGGTGGACATTCCGTTCGAAGTCGTCATCCCGAAAAGCGCGGAGACTTCTCCCGCGCCGATCGTCGAATACGGCCACGGCTTGTTTGGCGAGAAGGAACAAATTCATACCGGTGGGGGACACTTCACGACGTTCATGAACGAGTACAACTTCATCTTCTGCTCCACGGACATGCAGGGGATGTCCGACCCGGACCAGGACGCCGTCACTGAAGCACTGCTCAGCGGCAAGTTCTCGGCCGTGCAAACTATGTGGGATCGGCTGCACCAGGGCTTCCTCAACCACCTGCTCCTGTTGCGAATGATGAAGACCACCTTCGCCGAGGACGAAATGTTCGGGCAGTACATCAAAGCCGACGAAGCCTACTATCACGGCATCAGCCAGGGCGGGATCATGGGACCAGTGGTCCTGGCGACCAGCCCCGACATCGAGCGTGGCGCCCTAGGTGTGATGGGTCAGCCGTACAGCTTTCTCCTGTTCCGAAGCGTGGACTTCGATCAATTCCTGGTTGTCATCCACGCCCTCTACCCTGACTACCGAATGAACCAGCTGTTGATCGGCATGGCGCAGATGCTCTGGGATCGTGTGGAGCCCAACGGCTACTCCCATCACGTGACCGAGAACACTCTCCCAGGTGTGAATGAGAAAGACGTATTGATGCGGGTCGCCATCGGCGATCATCAGGTGACGACCTTCGCCGGCCACATCATGGCCAGGACCATGAAGGCGCCGCACCTCACGACGGGGCTCCGTGACATCTGGCGTCTCGACCCGGTCGCATCCACGGGAAGCGGGAGCTTCTACACGGAGCTCGACTTCGGCCTTCCCGGTCAGCCGTACTGCAACGTCCCCATGTCGATGTGTGATGACCCGCACGAGTATCCCCGACGCCGCGAGGCCTCCCGCAAGCAGCTCGACGAGTTCTTGCGAAACGGCACGGGAACGAACCACTGCCTCGTCGACGACGCGGATATGGAACCTGCAGTCGCCGACGGGGTGTGTAGCTTCCCGTCCCTTTCCGGCTGCTCAGCCGAAGAAACCGACGCGCAAGACCTGTGCGTCCCCGAAGTGCCGTAGGGGTTCCTGCTAGCTCGCCTGGGTCTTCTTTGGGAACCAGGGCACGAGCCCGTTCACCTGTCTCATGTGATCGGCGTACTCCGGGCGACGCTCGGAGCTACGTCGATCCATCCAGGGGATCGACACGCCGACGAACATCGCCGTCATCATGAGCGGCCCCGCGACCGTCCAGACGTAACCCGGGTCGGCCGCGAGCCCGAACACGTAGAGCCCCCACCAGAACGAGAGCTCGCCGAAGTAGTTTGGATGCCGCGAGTAGGCCCAGAGCCCCGTCTTGATGATTTCGCCCGGTCGCTTGACCTTGGCGAACGCCACCAACTGTTGATCGGCGACCGTCTCGATCGTGATGGCACCCGCCGTCACGACGAGCGCGAGCAGATCGATCCAGGAAAGCGGGCTTGTGCCTTGGGTGAGCGCCACCCAGGCGCCGCTGAGTCCGAGCAACACCTCGACCGTAGGGAAGAGATGAATCCCAAAGAGGTCCGTGAAGAACCAGAGCGATGGCACCTTCTCCTTCATGATGACGTAGCGCCAGTCCGTGTGATGAAGCCCCGGCCAACTGCGCGCCCAGTTGTAGGTGAGGCGCACGCCCCACCACGTCACCAGGAACAAAACTGCACCTGCACGGACCGGATTGACCGCCTCTTCGGCTTGGAAAACCCAATAGAAGACGATCACGATCGGCGCGATCGACCAATACGCATCGTACATGCTGGAGCACTTCAGCCCGCGCGAAAACGCGAAGACGACGAGGGTGGCGGCGAGGTCGGCGACCGCTACGGTCCAGAAGGAATCGAAATCCTCAGGAACGAACAGCAACGTCACCCACGCGACCGCAAAGGCCGCAAGATAACCACCCGCCAACCAAGCAAACGAGGCCCGGCGGCTCCAGCGAGGCGCAGTCACGTGACTTGGCTCAGCCGCTCAAGTTCTGATTCGCGAAGTCCCAGTTGACCAGCGAATCGAGGAACGTCTTGATGTAATTGGGGCGCGCGTTCCGGTAGTCGATGTAGTACGCATGCTCCCAGACATCGATCGTGAGAAGTGGCTTCGCGCTCGTGGTGATTGGGGTCTCGGCGTTGGGAGTCTTCTTGATGGCGAGCTTGTCACCTTCCGCGACGAGCCATGCCCAGCCCGAGCCGAACTGCGTGGCCGCCGCGTTCGAGAACTCTTCACGGAATTTGTCGTAGCTGCCGAAGCTCCCGTTGATCGCGTCGGCAATGGCCCCGCTCGGCTGACCGCCGCCGCCGGGCTTGATGCTGTTCCAGTAGAAGGTGTGGTTCCAAACCTGGGCCGCGTTGTTGAACGTCCCCCCACCCTCACGGACGATGTCGACCAACGACTTGCTCGCGAGGTCGGTGCCCTCGATCGCGGCGTTGAGCTTCGTTACGTAGCCCGCGTGATGCTTGCCGTAGTGGTACTCGATCGTCTCGGCGCTGATGTGGGGCGCGAGAGCGTCTTGGGCCCA
>CALLDH010000239.1 GCA_937998345.1 uncultured bacterium
TCCCGACAGAGGCCGGTTTCGGGGCACTGGCTATCGTCGCCTCCGAGGCACGTATCGTTTTCTTCGAGAGCGCGAACCGCCGGGCACGTCGCTAAGGTCTCATTGATTCCGCAGTAACTCTCCAGGGGAGCGCCGGACAGGCTCATTCTGTCAGCAATCCTAATTGCGTAGGGCTGTTCGCAACCGCCCGATGCGAAGACCTTCAAACAGAAGCCTGTCTCGTCGTCTGGGAATCGCTCGTCCAGTGGAGAGAACATCGCCACGCACCGATCCTCCAACGATGCGCTGCCGTCCACGCCGCACTCGCTGTCGCTCACGCAGGTTTCGCAAGTCTCGCGGCTTGCGAGCGTTGTCTCCGTGCACTCGCGCGTCCGCGGGTCGCAACTCTTCCCATCACAGTCCACGTCCTCCGTCGCCGGCGTGCACTGCACGCAGGTGCGATCGTTGCAGATTGGACGTCCCTCGATGCCGATGCAGTCGGTTTCGCTTTCGCATCCTCCACACTCGTTTTGCTCCGGGTCGCAGCGTGCCGCGCTGGGGTCGTTGCAATCCGAGTTCGCGTTGCATTCGACGCATTCGAAGGCGCCTGCTTTGCACACCAGCATCTGGTCCGTGCAGAAGCTGCCCTGCTCGGCCGTGCACTCGACGCACTGCAGCTCGTCATTGCAGACCGGGGTCGCGAACTCACAGACCCCGCAGGGCCCTGCCTCGACGCCGCCGTCTTCCGGGATGACAGGCTTGTCCTCGAGGACGCAGCCGGGGGCCAGAGTCAGGATGGCAAGAAAGAAAGCGAGGGACCTCATGCCTCTTTCCTTTTTCAAAACCGGAGCCTCAAGTCAATGCCAGTCGGGCGGAAAGCGATTGCGGGGGCTACGGCCGGCGTGGACTCGGCCTTTCGCCGACGCTGCTTCTCCCCGACGACCCACCAGGCAATGCCTCCGGCGATCGCCGCGGCTCCGATCGCGGACCAGGCGGCGACTGCGCCGGCATTGAGCTGCTGGGTGTCGTTTCTGATCCCAGCAGCCACCCCGACCGCAACGAAGGCAGCCGCCCCACCAGCGATCAGAATGATCGGCCCCGCCTTCCAGGCGTGAGGATGCGCCGGCTCCAGCGCTCCCGACCCCGAGCCCCCCGAGGGAGGCAGAGGCTCGACGTCATCAGGCGCCGCCGCCTGCCGCGCCAGGAGCTGGCCCAGCAAGTCGGCGGCGGTTTCAGAAAGCTCATCCGCGACCAGGCCGGTCCCATTGAGGCTCCGCCCGGACTTCTGCACGAGCGTCAGGGTGAGCTCTTCGCCGCCGCGCTCCCGCGACCAGATCGCTGGCACGATCGCAAACGCCGTCTCGGTGGCATCGAGCACCTGCTCCACGCACTCCGGAGTTCGGCAAGCCACGACCGCCTGCCCCAGCAACTCCGGCGAGGCCACCTCCAGATACCCCCGCGCTACGAGCGCCCGCCGCACGGCGCCAAGAACCCGCTCCCCAAGCTCCTCCCGAAGCGCCTCACTCCCCTGAACCGGAGCCACGAGCACGGGCGTTGGCACGAACGCTGACGCTGGCACGGACGTTGGCACTGCCGCTGGCGCTGCCGCTGACACTGACCCTGACACTGCCGCTGGCACTGCCACTGACTCCGCCTCCTGAGCGGCCGTCGGCCCCGCCACCATCCCCATGACCCACGCGGCAAGCAAGCTCACCCTCTGCCCCCACGCCAGCATCAGAACACTTTGCGAACTTGCACCAGGGCGCCTTGCCCCCTCACCGAAACCGTCGGCTCCGCTCGCAGTGGCCTAAACAGATAAACCAAAGGAATGCTGAGCAATGGCGCGGCACCCGCCAAAGCCAGCGCCACTCGACCCGCCTCCTGGCCACGGGCAACACAGGAGCGAACCGCCGCCTGGTCGGCGATGTACGGCTCCGGGCAACTCGTCATGGTGACGCCCTCGTAGATCGCGTAGCCGGTGAGCCCCAGGCCCGCCGCACCGAGCGTCCAGCCCCACCACGGCGTTCGCTCGTAGTTCGGCAACAGGAGCGGCATCGCGGCACTCGTTGCCACTCCACCAAACGCGGCTGTCGTCCACACCCCGATGCGGGCGTCACTCCACTGTTGCGCAGCGCTTAGATTGGCGGGCGTGTCGACGAATCGATCGCCGAGCTCGCCGCGCCAGACATGAAGCCCGACACTTGCCCCGATACTGGCCACGCCCAAGCCAAAGATGGACCAGCCGGCGATGCGCTGGGGGCGGGGCCGCCGCACCGCGCCCTTATGCTCGGGGCTCGCTTCCTGTGAGGCAGCCGTCGCTGCAGCCGTCGCTGGCCCCACCGCAACGCCCGATGGCTGCTCTGCCCGCCAGCTCGCGCGGGCGATTGGATGCGTGCCCGCGAAGTCCACCGAGCGCCCCTCCAACAAGGCGTCGACTGCTCGCCGTGCGTCTTCTGCCGTGGGCTTCCCATCGCGCACCGCGACCCATGCCGAGGCGGCCTCATAACCCTCCACGCTAAGATCGATGCGCACCACGCCCGGGCTCACGTCGCTCAGCACCAACACGTTCGCGCCGCCGAGAATGGCTGCGACCTGGCTCGCATGATCCATCCGCTTCCCCCATGCAGCCGGCGTGTCGTATTCGAGATGAAGCACCGGACGCGTGCGCACCGCACGCTCGAGCGCCGCATCAATGGCGAATACGTTCTCGCCGCTCTGGATGCCGACCCGGTGAATCCGCCCGCGCTGCTCCTCCTCGCATTCGACTTGCATGCGATACGCACCGACGGGAAGCTCGATGTCAGACAGTGGTGTGCGTCCGAGCTCCACGCCGTTGATGCGCACCAAACAATCAGACGCGGTGCTCTGCACCTCCAACATGCCCGGGGCTTCGGAGGCCATCTCCTCGTCGACCTCGGCTAACAAATCGCGGACCTCCGGGGTGTGCCGGAACGCGCTTGGCTCGACTCGCGGGACCAGGCGCCGGCACTCGCGGGCCTGTCGACGAGCCTCGGCAGGGTTCTTCGTCTCTACGTAAGCCCGCACCATGAATAGGCACGTGTCGAGCACCTGCTGGGCCCGCGCCGCCTCCCGGTTGAGCTCGGCCGCCGCCCGGTCCGCCAAACGCTGTGCGGCCCTGAGCTCTCGCCGCGCCGCTTTGTAGTCCGCGCGCGCCAGGTATCGAACGGCCGCACGCGACCGTTCGACCCAGAGGTCGATGTCGCTCTGGCTGATCTGCGGAGCAGGCGCCGACCCAACGACCTCAAAGCGCTCCGACGAACGGTCTGCACGCCAGACAGACTGGCCACGAACGGCCAGCTCCTGGCGAAGCGCCTCTGCGGCCGTGTGCAGCGCTTCGACGTTCTCGGCACCGGACCCGGACCCTCCTCCCAGTGCAGGAACCAGCAGCCACCGACCCTCTTCTGCCAAACGACGGGCCCCGTCGCTCTGTGCGCTTGCCAGCGGAGCGGTGAGTGCAGCGAGTGCTGCAGCAAAGACGCAAACAACCCTCCGCATGCCGCTCCCTAGAAGCACCCCAGGAAGGTTAGGGCGGACTCGCCATCTTCCGCTGCTTGCACGATCGCCGCGGCCCCGCCGCTCACCGCAACGTCCACGCGCTTGGGGGCATCGGCGAGTGGGTCGAGCGAGACCGCTTGCTTGAGCACTGCGCGCCCTTCGGCACGGCCAACGACTGCGAGCTGGGTGCCCGCCATCACAAACCAAGTATCGCTAGCTTCTTCGACGGCGAGCCCGGTCGGGCCCGTCAGGTTTTCTTGCAGCTCTTGGGCTCCGAAGACGACATTGCAGAAGCCTCCCTCCTCACATTGCAGGGTCAGCCCCCCGAGCTCGCTCAGGTGCAGCTTTCCATCTTGGAGGTAGACCAGTGCCGGACCCTTCTTTGTGATCGAAATACTCGGCGTGTCCCCACGCGCAACATCGATGTCGGACATGAGACCCCCATCGTCTTGAAGGATCGCAGCGCGCAGATTGTCGTTTTGCTCCCAAATCAAGTAGCCGCCGGCGGCATCGAACCTCGTGAGGAGCGGCACCTCCGTGGCGATCGTCGGCTCCTCCGCCAAGCCTGAGAGCTCATTTGCGGCGAACGGGTTCAAGGCGAACGTCTCGAGATCCCGATAGCCAAGGAAGCGGGGCGGCGACGCCACGACACGCGGATGGAAGGGAGGAGCGTAGACACCCCAAGCAGGAAAGCCCTCCATCTGTGTTGCCTGGAACCAGTCCGAGTGAAGCGCTTGCCCCTCTAGAATGATGGGGACCAACTCCGAGTCGACATGGACCTCGACCACGTGAAACGCGAGCCTGCCGGCCGCGACCAGCACGCGATGGCCGGAGGTGTCCGATACCAGAAACGCTGGTTCGGCGGGGCTCTCGATTTCGTCGGCATGGCCCGTCTGCTCGCCGCGGGTGTCGTAGGTCTCGACTCGCAGTTGGCCGGCAACCATTCGGGTGACCAGAAACCCACCATCGACCGCTGTAACGGTCGCATGATCGTCGAAGACCTCTTGTTTGACGGCCAGCGCCCCTTCGTCGAGCAGGCCATCACAATCATTGTCCTTGCCGTCGCAAACCTCGGCCGTGGGCCCGACCGCGCCGTCACAAACGAGGCGCATGCCATCTTCGGAGCAGACGTATCGCCCCTCAACGCACTCGCCGGCACTGCCCCCGCAGGCCTGGCCAAGCTCTGGCCAATCTTCATCGACCTCCATGTCGCCGTCGTTGTCTGCCCCGTCGCAGGACTCGACACTGGGCCCCGGCCCCCTTGCGGTGTTCGGCTCTACCTCTTGGCAAGTTCCTTCAACGTCGCTCAGCGGCTCAGGGCAAGTCACCTCGCCACAGCCTCCGAGGGCCAGCAGCCAGACGGCGGCCAGGACTGCCCCGGCGCGAGAAGCGGAGCGAGAAAAGGAATGGCGCTGGATGCAGCTCCGATGTGTTTGCAGGAATCGTGACATGTCGATGAACTGGTTATCGACGCGTCCAGCCGCCGGTTGCGCGCTTTTCGCCGGACGGTGAGCGTACCCTCTTTCCAGGCTTCTTTGCTGTGAAGTCACTCACACAAAGGCGTTCGGGCGGTGCGCCCTAGGGTCGATTTGGATGGGATCGGGCCGGCTTTCGCATCGTCTTCTAGAAGTTGGCTACCACCAGCTTTCGCCCCATATTGAAAGGCATGAGTTGCTTGTTCTTATGGGGGAGAGAACCATGAAGCGCTTAGCCTTTCTCATCGGCTTGGCTTGCATCGGCGGGCCTCTCGGCTGCGGCGACGATGTCCCCCCAGTTCCATCCACCCGTATCGACGAGGTCAATTGCGACATCGGCGATGCCGCGTGCCAGCGTCAGATCTACGATTCTGTGGCGGCCATGCTGGGTGTGGAGGGCATCGAGAGGCCTTCGATTCGGACGATTTCAGTCGATCAACATGCAGAGGAGGTTCGGGCCGGCCTCAACCTGGAAGACCTCACCGGTGAGGACGCAGCCACGCGCGGCCTTCGATTGATGGGATTCATCCCTGCCGTATCCGAGAGCCTCACTGAAACGCAGGTTGAGTATTGGATCAACGCGATCGCTGCCTACTACAGCCGCAGCAGCCGCAGCATCACCGTCATCGACCGTGACTACGATGAGCTCGACGGGCAGGTGATTCTTGCGCACGAGTTCACACACGCGATTCAAGACATTCAGTTCAATCTCAACACGGTGAGCGCCGGGGCGGACACCGAGGATGGCGTGATGGGAGTGCGTGGCGTGATCGAAGGCGATGCGACGCATACATCGTTTGCCTGGATCTACGAGAAGCTCGGATACCTGCCCGAGGAGATCGACTGGGATGCGATTCATGAAGAGAGGAATGACGGTGCGAGGGCGAGCGCGGGCGACCCCGAGGTGGCCTTGATCGATTCTGCTTCGAGCTTTCCGTATACGTATGGGTTCGATTTCATGACAGCGATTACACTCTCGGGCGGTTTGACTGGCCGCGCTGCGGCGTTCGAGTCTCCGCCAAGCACCGCTCTTGAGCTCATGGCCGGGTACGGCGCGGAGCTGCCGATGTTCGATTTTCCCGAGGTGGCGCATCCATCTCCGCTCGCGGGGTATACGACTGAAGTCGAGAATCGATTTGGCGCCTGGTACGTGTACGGGTTTCTGCGGCGCCGCGGGATGTCCGACGAAGAGGCCTGGACCGCGGCGCTGAGTTGGCTCGGCGACGAGCTGGCGATCTACGACGAAGGTTCCGAGGTGGTGGCCACCTGGCGCGTTCGCTTCGACGATCTGTTGAACGCCGGCCTCTTGCGGGACAGCGTCAACGCCGACAGTCGTGAGGTCGCCTGGTCCGCGGTCCTCCATGAGGATGATGTCTTCGTCTTCGCCGCCGAAAGCGACGAGACGCTGCTTGCCTGGGCCGCGCAGCCCCTCGACACCATGGCCGCCTCTTTGGTTCCCAAAGCCGAACGGCGCCGGGGAGGGGCCGTCTCAGTCGGCAACTGCATGCAATCACGGCATTTTTCTCTGCCCAATCCCCCGCCTCTATTGCGCTAGCAAGAATTCATGCTTATTCTTGCTCTTGAAAGGAGTCGGAATGTCTATTGCAGCCTCGAGCGCCCCGGATGAAGCCACTGTGGTGAGCAAGGCACTGCTCCGCGCGGCGGAGGCCCTCGGGCTGTCGTCGGCCGAGCTGGCGGGGATCATCGGCACGAGCGAGTCGACCCTGTCGCGCGTTCGCAATCGGAAGCGCGGGCCGATTCCGCTCGGCACCAAGGAGGGTGAGCTGGCGCTGCTGTTCCTTCGCGTGTTCCGCAGCCTCGACGCTCTGGTCGGGGGCAACGAAGCGCATGCAAGGGCGTGGCTCCGCGCCGAGAACCATCACGTTGGGGGATCTCCGCTTCGGCGCATGAAAAAGATCGAGGGGTTGGTCGATGTCGCCGAGTATCTGGACGCGATGCGCGGAACGATTTGAGCCGCAGCGCCTTTCGGGCCCGGCTTGGCGTGCAGTCGAGTCCCAGCACGTGACTTCGACCCGGAAGCTGGTCGACTCCGACGATGAACAGCAAGTCCTCGAGGGGCTCATCGACACTGCAAAGCCTCCGTGGCCTACAGGCCGGCGCTTCGTCGGGCTTCACTACCTTCTCGCGACGCCCTTTCGGCACCCACCACTCCGGTATGGCTCGCGCTTCGGAACGCGCCGCGAGCGGGGGATCTTCTACTGCGCCGAAGAGCAGGCGACGGTGTTGGCAGAGAAGGCGTACTACGTGCTGCTGTTTCTCGAAGGCACCGAGGCCGACATCGAGCCGTTGACCCGGCCGCTCACGGTCTTTCAGGTTCGCGTTTCGAGCAAGAAGGGTGCGGACCTGACGCAGGCGCCATTCGATGCGCACGTCGAGCGCATCTCGTCGCCCACGAGCTACCGTGATTCACAGCCTCTTGGTGCTTCGATGCGTGAGGCGGGTGTTGCCGCGTTTCGATTCGTGTCGGCGCGTGATCCGGAGGGTGGAGCGAACATCGGCTTGTTCGAGCCGATATTCACCACGAAGCAGCCGATCAACGCCGAGCAGTGGATCTGCACCGCGACCCGCTCCCGGGTCGAGCTCAAGCCGGGGTCGGCGGTGATGCGATCGCGAACGAGCTTCCCCCGTGCGGTGTTCGAGGTCGAGGGCACGCTCCCGATGCCCGGCGTTGACGCGTGAGTGCCCGGCGGCGGTGGCCTAATTCAAATCGCCATCATGGATGACCGGGCTGGTATGAATGATGGCCCCCACGGAGAGCACCCAGCTGTCCGCGGCCGGGATCGCGTTCACGCCCGTAGGCGGATTCAGATAGGCGAACGGATTCCAACCGAAGCGCGCGAACACGTCGATCATGACGATGTTCTTGATGACGTGCGTGTAGCCGCCGCCGATGCCGAGCGGCATGAAGACCTGGTTGCGGGCAACCGGGAACGCCAGGCTCGTGTCGAAGTAGCTGCCCCCTGTCAGGTTTCGCGCCACGTTCTGAAACGAAAAGCCGCTGTCGCCAAAGATGAATCCAGCGGGGGTGATGTTGTAGGTGGCCTTGACGGGCAGCTCGATGTTGAGACCTGCGCCGTTCGACAAGATCACGAACTCTGTGCCGGTGTCGACCGTGACAGGACCCCGCGCCCGAATGCGCACGGGGAGGCCGAAGGTGGCAGCGAGATTCGTCCAGGATGGCACGAGGAGCACGAAGTCCGCAGCCATCTCGACGTAGTCTTTCCGCATGAAGCTATACCGCACGTAGAGCGGCATGTCGCCGAAGCTGCCGATCGGCGAAACGACGATTGGAAACATCCCCTGGCCGGCGTTGGCTGGGCTCGAACCGAGGCGGTAATTGCTGACGCCGACTTCCAGGTTGTCGAATATGGAGAACGCGGCACCGAGGTCGATCGAAACCAAGGGGCTGGCCTCTTGAGCACCTGTGCTTCGGTTGATGTTCGCGCGCTTGGTGTCGACCGCGAACGTAGCCCGGATCATGAACTTGTTCATGGTGAGGGGACGCGACGCATAGGCCTTCGGGTAGGTCCATCCGGGGGCCGCGGTCTCGGCGATCGCCTCGCCGACACTCGTCTCTTCGATGATCGCCTCGCGCTCGACCGTCTCCGCCTCTTCGACAGCTTTGTCCTGCGCGGCGGCGCTTGTCCCCATCAGCCCGACAACGAGGAAGACGCCAATCCATCGGGAGCCCTTCATACGGCTTGCACCCTAGCACCGTTGACGCGGCGAATGCAGCAAGCTAGCAATACCCGCCGCCGAGTAGCCGGTCGCGGCGATCATAGGAGTGTTCGATGCGAGTGAGTGGTTTGGCTTTGGTTCTGGGTGCGCTCGTCGTGCTAGCAGGTTGTGGCAGTGACAGCGGCAGCACGACAGGCACCAGCGGTTTTGATGATATCTACGAGCAAGGGCTCACGAAGTACGTCGGCAGGTTCGAACCGAGCAATGAGCCGGAAGCTGTCGAGGGCGTGAAGACGTTTGAGTTTGCAGTGCCGAGCGACCCGGCCGCCGAACCACGTGGGCCGCTTTGCCTCCGAGGCACGGGGTACACGATCGACACCCGCGAAGGCAGCTCCGATGAGCTCGTCATCTTCCTGCAGGGCGGCGGCGCGTGTTGGGCGGACTTCTGCTCGGCCTTCGAGGAAACCAATTCGCTGCCGCCGGCGGGGATTCTCAATCCGAATCTCGCGGGCAACCCGGTTGCCGACTGGGACGTCGTCTACTTGCCATACTGTGACGGCTCCCTCTTCGCGGGTGATGTGGACCGGGAGCTTCCAAATAGTGTCGTCGAGGAGGGCGAGCCCGGGACGAGCATGGGTTACCAGAGAGGTCTACAGAACCTCACCGCGGCACTCGACGTTGCTGTCGCCGACTTCCCCAACCCAAGCCGGATTCTCCTGACAGGAGTGAGCGGAGGCGCTTTCGGAACGGTCACCGCGTTGCCGCTGGTCCGTTACTACTACCCCGACATCGAGATCCTAGTTTTCAACGATTCAGGCGTCGGCGTGGCGAAAGACGGCGACCCAGCCTTCATCAACGAAGCCCTCCTCGCCGGTTGGAACGCGAGCTCGCTCATTCCCGCGTCGTGTCCTGACTGCACGAGCAACGGCCACATCACGCGCTTCATCGAATGGCAGCTTGCTGCGGACGACAACTTCACCATGAGCGCGTTGAGCTTCAGCACGGATACGGTGATTTCGTTGTTCTTCTTGATGCTCAATCCGGCGGACTTCACCGCATGGCTCCTGGCGGAGACTGCGCGTACGACCGACGCGTTTCCCGACCGATACAAGCGCTTCATTCCCGAGGGCGGGGCCCACACCACCCTCCTTTGTGACACCGCCGAGGCTTGCAGCGATCCGGGTGTCGAGATCGGGAGCCTCGAGACCGAGATCGCCGGCGTGACCGTCCTCGAATGGTTCACCGCGATGATCGACGGCACCGAGACCTGGGACGATCTGGTCGACGAAACACTCGAATAGTCTGCAAAAGCGAGCGCTGAGCGTGCTTCTTTTTTCGTTGACCCCCGCCTCGCCTTCAAGCAGACTAGAACACGTTCTACTCCTCCTTTCAAACCCTCGAAAAAGGGGACTGTCCCCTTTTTCGAAGGGTTAATTTTTTTCGGGTGGTTGCATGAAGACTGAGATTTGTGAGCGGTTGGGGATCGAGTTTCCCATCTTTGCGTTCAGCCATTGTCGCGATGTCGTGGCGGCGGTGAGCAGGGCCGGTGGGCTCGGGGTGTTGGGTGCCGTGGCGTACAGCCCGGAACAGCTCGAGCTCGAGCTGAAGTGGATCGATGAGCACGTAGACGGCAAGCCGTACGGCGTCGATACCGTCATCCCCGCCAAGTACATCGGCAAGGACCAGGGCGACATCACCAAGGAGCAGCTCGACCAAATGATTACGCCTGCGCACCGCAAGTGGATCAACGACCTGCTCGACCGCAATGGCGTGCCCCCGCTCCCCGATGACGTCGAAGAGATCGAAGGCCTGCTCGGTTGGTCGGCATCGGGCGGTCGCGCGCACTTCGAAGTGGCGATGAAGCACCCGATCGCGCTGATCGCCAACGCCCTCGGGCCACCCCCCGAGGACATCATCAGTCAGGCGCACGACCAGGGTGTGCTGGTGGCGGCACTGTGCGGCACGGTGCGGCAGGCGATCAAGCAGAAGAACGCTGGCGTGGATATCGTCATCGCCTCAGGTTACGAGGCGGGCGGACACACGGGCGAAATCGGCTCGATGGTTCTCTTGCCGCAGGTCGTCGACGCGGTCGCGCCGACACCGGTGCTCGGTGCAGGTGGAATCGGCTCAGGCCGTCAGATGGCGGCTGCGATGGCGATGGGCGCCGCAGGCGTTTGGACCGGCTCGATCTGGTTGGCCACCGAGGAGTCCGACTCGATTCCGTCGCTCGTCGACAAGCTTCTCGAGGCGGATTCGACCGAAACGATTCGCTCGCGCTGCATCAGTGGAAAACCCGCCCGCCAGCTCAAGACGGCGTACACGCGTGCCTGGGACGAGGACCCGGAGTGTCCGGGCTACCTCCCGATGCCGCTGCAGTTCATGGCGACTGCGGAGGCCACGCAGCGCATCACGCGCTTCGCACAAACCGGTGCGGAGGGGTCGGACGTGCTGCTCGGTACACCGGTCGGTCAGGTCGTTGGTCAGATGAACACCCGCAAGCCGGCCCGCCAGGTCATCGAGGAGATGGTCAGCGAGTACATCGACGCTGTGGAGCGGGTTTCGGGCCTGCTCTCCGACTCAGACTAACCCCCCGCGACTACTTGCACTGGCGGCTCACGTCGCGAACGCGGCTGGCGAGCTTGCCAGTGCGGTTCGCCTTCAGGTAGCGCGCAGCCATCTCGCAGCCTTCCTCGCTTGGACCGAGTAGGGTGGCGAGGCGGCCGGCCGCAATCGGCATCGGGACGGGTGCGTTTGCGGCTTTTCGCAAGGGCTCTTCCGGTGAGCGCTCGCGATCTTCTTCGATGTCGGCCTGCAGGAGGTGCACGTCGGCGTCGTCCGGCAAGAGCCGTTCCGCTTCCTTCCCGTAGCGCACAGCCAAGCCGCGTTTCTCGTCCGCGAGGGCGATCCGCGCCTTGACCATGAGCTCCCATACCTGGACTTGCGATCCTGCTTTGAGTGGATTGCCTTCCGCGTCGACTGCCTCGGCCGCGCGCTCGAGCGACTTCTCGGCACCCAGCTTTCTGCGGCCATAGACCTGCGAGAGCGCGAGGCCCGTTTCGGCGAGTCGCGGGTCCGCCCCAGTGCGTTTGGCCTGCTGAAAGTAGTTGCCCGCGCGCGTGTAGTCTTCCGCCTGGAGGTACACTCGTGCGCCTGCGAGCCGAAGCGCGACGTTGTTCTTGTGCCGCCCGACGGCGTTTCGCATCGCAACGACCCCGCTTTGCCCGGCTCCCGTTCGTACCAGGAACCGCACACGCTGTTCGTCCGCTCGCAGGTCTCGTACCTTGGCCTTGTCCATCTGGTCGACGATTTCCGTAGCACGAGTGAAGTCGCGCATGTCAATCAGCAAAGCGACGAACCCAGACAGGGCGCGCGGCTGTTCGGGGTCGAGCTGCAGCGCCATCTCGTAGCTGGCCTTGGCCTCTGCGGTCGACCCAACTGCGCGCGCCGCATCCCCTCGGAGCGCGTACAGGCTCGCGTCGCCTGGACTCAGCTCGACGGCACGGTCGAGCTCGCCGATGGCCTTTGCCGGCTCGCCCTTTGCCAGCAGCACGCGTGCGTGGCTTCCATGCGCCCAACCCTCATTCTCAAACTCAGCAAGCGCAGCAGCGGTCGTTCTCTCCCCGTCTGAAAGGCGATCTGCCTCGATGTACGCCTGGGCTGCTGCGTCCACCAGCGCTAGGTGATTCGGGGTCGCTTCGAGCCCGGTCCGCAGGACGGCAATCGCTTCTTCCACGTTGCCGTCTTCGAGATACGCGTTGGCGAGCGCCTTGGAAGCCGCCACGCCCCAGGCTTCGTTGCTCGCCGTGTCTTTATAGAGCGAGATTGCCCGGTCCCGCTCGCCCGCCCGGCCCGAGTCGATCAACAACTCCGCAATCACCAGTGCGCGGAACGCCGGATCGGCCTCTTTTTCCGGTCCAAAGCCCGCACCGCTCAAAGTTGCGAGGCCCGCCCGCATGTCCCCCGTCTGCGCATACCACCACGCGATCACGTGGGCGCGGGTAAACAGATCGGCCGAAGGTCCGCCCGACAATCGTTTCAGCAGTACTCTCGCTTCGCTCGCTCGTCCGAGCGCAAGAAGAAGCTGCGCGGTCCCGATGAGCAATGGCTCGTCGACACGCAACTCGGGCTTCGCCGCAGCTCGCGCGTGTTCGTACGCCGCGCCGATGGCGCCTTGGCGATACGCGATCATGCCGGCGATCAAATCGGCCCAGGCCTTGTGCACGACCGCTGCGTTGCGGTCCTCGCGCACCTCCGCGGCGAGCTCGAGCGCTGCGTCTGCATGGCCTTGTTGAAGGCCGACGATTCGCGCGCGCGCGATCTTCGTGGCTGCGGTCTCCTCGCTGACCTGGTCGAGACCAGCGAGTGCGGCGTCCGGACTCTCGGTGTGTGCCATGATGCGCGCGAGCAGAGCTGCCGGCTCCGGCGCGCCGGGCCTCGAGTCGACCGCTTCCTGTGCGTCGGGAAGGGCTTGCGCCCACTGGCCGCGGGCCATTGCGGTGAGCGCTCGCCCATGAAGGAACGCATCGGACTGGTTTGAGTACTTCGCGGGCCTCTCCGCCTCGGCATGCGCCGCCCGGGCGTCTCCTTCGGCGAGGAATGAGTAGATTCTCGCGATTCGCTGGTCGGGATCGTTCTGCTCGGCTGACTTCGAGAGGAGCGCTTCGGTCTCGAGCAGCTTCTCGTGATCTCCCCCGAGCGCCGCCGTTGCCAAGAGGCGCATCCGAACCGAGTCGTTCGGATCATCCCGAAGAAGGTGCAGGGCGTTGTCGATGGTGTCTGGGCTTCCGTCGTTGATGACCTCGTCGAGCGCCGAGGCCAAACGCGCGGCATGGACCCATCCGAGGATCAGATGCACGATGAAGAAGAAGATCAGCGCTGCGATGGTCGCAGCGATGAACCGACGAATGCGCCGCTTGAGCGCCTCTTCTGGTGGCAGCACGATTCTGTCGACCGGTGCGATCGACGGTGTGGCGTCCTCGACCTTAAACAGATCGGACGGTTCTTTACGCGAGCTCGAGACTTTGTCGGCCACCGTGCATCCCTCCCCGACGACGTGCGCCCCTTGCCGCACATTGTCGCGTCAATCGGGGCCGGTGCGCAAGTCTACGGACTATAGGAGAAACGGGATGATGGCGCGCCGGTCTTCCGGATAGTCGCGGAAGTGCTCGCGATACCAGCGATGGTTGGAAAACGCGCGTGGAACGAGGTTCGTGGCCGTGAACCAGGCGAACACCCAGGCTGGCACCGTCCACGCGGCGAGCGCAAACCCGATCCATTCGACGATTTCGCCGAAGTAGTTGGGGCTGGACAGCCACCGGTAGAGTCCGCCCTGGGGAATCTTGTAACCGCTCTCCCCAGGCTTTCGGAGGCTCAGCAGGATCGCGTCAGATTGCCGGTTGACGGCGTAGCCAGTCGCGAAGACGATGACTCCCAGGATGAATCGCGGGTCCGTCAGCCAGTCGGTGCTGAGCAGGTGAGGCGCGAGGGCGGTGATCGCAAATGCGTTGGTCGAGCCATTGGCGGTGTTGAAGGCAAAGGCCAGTAGCCCCGTGACGAGCGGCTTCTGCTTGTGGCCGCCGCGCATCCGGAATGGGTAGATGAACGACCGGTACAGGTAGTGAAACATGTACATGCCGAGAAGGATCAGCGGGACAGGCTTGAACGCGTTGTCCGACATGAAATAGACGACCCCGAACGAAATCGGAGATGGCGCCTCCATGATCACCCACAGTGCGGTGGCGTTGAGAGTCGGGCCCCATCCCGGGCGCAGGTGCCGGCCGTACGGTGCGGAGATGAACATCAAGAGGACGAAGCTAACGATGCCGAGGACGACGACACCGAGCACGGTCCAGGTGTAGATCGGGTGAGTTGTTAGGGACTCGCTGAACGCTTCGGTAATGGGCATGGGCTCTCGCAGCGAGTCTCGGTTCGGCCTAGACTAGCGGGGTGGCCCCTAATTGGTTCATCGCGTTCCCAATGCAAGTGGATGGGTTGCGGCTTCATCCGGCTCCACCGCCGCGTGTGCGTGTTTTCGCTACCTCGGACCTGCACGTGACCCTGGGCTTTCTGGGCTCGGTGCAGGAGTCGGACGCGCGCCGCGCCTGGGACCGGATCGGCGACTACCCTTCGTTTCAGAGGGTGACGGGGTCGTTCAGCGGAATCGAGCCCCTCGGCCATC
>CALLDH010000240.1 GCA_937998345.1 uncultured bacterium
GCTTCCTTCTTCGGCTCTGCCATCCCAGCCGAGGCGATGTATGCCCCCCGGCCTGACAGCCGTCGCGTGCCGGATGAGCTCTTCCTCCGAAGCGCCCCTCCTGCCGCGCCAGGCACCCACGCACGCAGCCCCGAACGTGGCCACACTGTGGGCGCGCCCGAACATCCCCGCATGGCCGGCGACCCCGCCGAGTGCAGCGCAGTTGTCGTCGTGCACCTCGCCTACCAGGATGCGCTTGCGCCAGGGCGACCACCCGGTTGGCGCGCAACGGGCTTTCCAGCCCTCGTCCTGCCGGGCTGTCCCAAAGAACACGGTGTCATCGACCCCGAGCTGCGACGCGACTCGTTCCGCCACGATGTCGTTCAACGGTTGGCCCGAAGCGCGGCTCATTGCGACCCCCGCCAGGATGTACCCGAGGTCGCTATAGACCGACGTGCCGACCTTGCTCGCGTCCCAATGAGGAAGCAGCTCTGCCAAAATCCACGCCCGCGCGGCATCGGTGCCCGGCTCTTCGGGAAGAGACTCGTAGAACGGCACCCAAGCCTCGAGGCCCGACCGGTGGCTCAACACCTCCTCCCAGTTGCGCGCGCCCACCGGGAGCCCCGCCGCTTCGGGGATGAGCTCGTCCACGCGCGCGTCAAGCTCGAAGGCGCCCGCCTCGTGCAATCGCAGCGCCGCCATGGCGACCCACGGCTTGGTGAGCGAGGCCAGGTCGTAGATGGTGTCGGCCGTCACCGAGTCCGACCCGTGGGCGCGGGTCCCTGCAGCCGTCTCGACGTACGCCCAAGCCCCGCCCAGCCATAGCGCGACAGATGCGCTCGCGCCGGGAAACACACCGGCGTCACATCCCGCACCGAGCTGCTCCTGCAAAGTGCGCTCGATGCGCGTCGACACGTCGGCGGTCACGACTGGGGTCTACCCAATCGCGCGGCGATGGTCTACAGGAAGCGCCGAGCGATGACCCTTCCCTATCTCACGACGTCGGTCGACCCTATCGAAGCCGAGTTCCGATCGACCCCCGAAGACTTCGAGGTCGAAGAGGTGCCCGCGTACACACCGAGTGGAACCGGCGAGCACATCTTCGCGTTCATCGAGAAACGCGAGCTGACCACGAAGGACGCCGTGCGCGCGCTGTGCGAGAGCGTGGACGCCGATCCCAAGGCCGCGGGTTGGGCGGGGCTCAAGGATCGACACGCGATCACTCGGCAGTGGGTCAGCATTTGGGGCACGACGCCGGATGCGCTGACGCGCGCGGAGATCGAAGGCGTCCGAGTCCTCCAAGCGGCGCCTCATCCGCACAAGCTGCGTACCGGTCACCTCCAGGCGAACCAGTTCCGCATCCGCCTACGGCACATCGACGCAGCGAGGATAGACGACCTGCGCCGCGTGTTAGCGGAGATCGAAACCCAAGGGCTGCCCAACTACTACGGAGAGCAGCGATTTGGCCGAGAAGGCGACAATGCCGAGCGCGCCCTTCGTTGGGTGCTCGGCGAGGCACGCGCACCCCGGGGCGGGTTTCAACGAAAGCTCCAGATGTCGGCGCTCCAGTCGAAGCTATTCAACCGCTGCGTTGCCGAGCGCGTGAAAAGCTCGACGCTGGGGCAGGTTTTCGCCGGAGATGTGATGAAGAAGCACGACTCCGGCGGTTTGTTCATCGCGGAAGACGTCGCCGAGACCCAGGCGCGGGCGGACGCCTGGGAGATCAGCCCCACCGGACCGATGTTTGGCGCCAGGATGCGCTGGGCGGAGGGCGAGGCCCGGTTTCGCGAGGAAGCGCTTCTGCAGGAGGTGGGGTTAACCCTTGATCACTTCGCGCAGTGGAAGCGGGTAGCCCCTGGAACCCGGCGTTTCGTCCGCGTTCCGGTGCAAAAAGTAGGCGTTACTGTGAGTGACAATACGGTGAATCTCGAATTCACCCTACCCGCAGGCTCCTACGCGACCATATTGGTGCGGGAGATTCTCAAGCGGGATGCACAGCCTCCCAAGACGGGCTAAAAGCGCGCTTCACCCGAGGAAAAGTATGATCGACATTCAAGAGAGACTCACAGCCTTCGCCATGCTTGGCGCCACTTGGGTCATGTGGCTTCTGGTTTTCCTCTCCATCATTGGAGTCGCGATCATTTTCGAGCGTATCTATTACTTCTTCGCCTCCCGTGACGATGTGCGAAAGCTTCAGGAGGACCTGCGGCTTCTCCTCGCCAAGAACGACGTGGCCGGCGCCCGTGAGCGCCTTTCCCAGTCGGAGTCGTTCCAGGGCAAGATCGTCTACTCCGGCATCGAAGTCGTCGATGATGGTTCGGAAGCTGTCGAAGAGCGCCTAGCCGGCGCGACCTCAGTCGCCCGCACGCAGATGGAGCGAAACCTCGGCTTCCTCGGGACGGTGGGCAACAACGCACCGTTCGTCGGTCTTCTCGGGACGGTCATCGGCGTCATCAAGGCGTTCCACGTGCTCGACGAGGCGGCCGGCAAAGTGACGAGCGGCCTGATGACCGAGGTCGGTGAAGCGCTGGTCGCCACCGCGATCGGCCTGCTTGTCGCCCTTCCCGCGGTCGCTTTCTACAACTACTTCCAGCGACTGATCCGCTACCGCCTCACCTGGGCCGACGCGCTCGGCCGGGACCTGCTCGCCTACCTCAAGGGCCGCGAGCGCAAAGGGAACTCTTAGTCATGGCAGGCGGCTCGCGATCCGGTGATGACGACGACCTGATCACAGACATCAACGTCACCCCGTTGGTCGATGTCGTGCTCGTGCTCTTGATCATCTTGATGGTCACCGCGACCGCCATCGTCTCGAAGACGATTCCGATGGAGCTCCCCAAGGCCGCGACGGGCGAGCAAACGCCGGCCACGCTTGCGGTATCGATCGACCAGAGTGGTCAAATCTTTCTCGACACCATTCCAGTCAACACCGACGAGCTCCGCACGCGCGTCCGGGCGGCGCGCGAGACCGACGAGGACCTCCGGGCCGTGATCGCGGCCGACGGCCGAATTGCGCACGCCAAGGTCGTGCAGGTGATCGACATCCTGCGTCAAGAGCGCATCACGAAGTTCGCTATCAACGTGCGTCCCGAGGAGATCGGACGCTGACGAGCGCTGCGATCGAACCGATGTCCAATGCGCTCGAGAATCCGGCCTCTTGGGCCCTCGAAACAGCATGGGTCGTTCTGGCGATCGCGACGCACGCCCTCTTGCTCGGCGTGATGCCGAAGGCCCCGTCGGGGCCGGGCGCCGAAGACCCCCTCGACACCGTGGCGATCGCGATCGTCGACGAGGCCCCCATCGAGGCGGAGGCCGAGGAGAAAGCGCCGGAGCCCGAGGAGCCGGCCGAACCCGAACCGGTGAAGCCCCCGCCGAAGCCGAAGACATTCAAGGCTCCCAAAGAGCCCCCGAAGGCACCCGAGGAGCCGCCCGCCGCCGCGCCAGAAACCCCGGTCGCGTTCGACAACATCGTCCTGACGAACGAGGGCGACGAGCCCTCATCTTGGGCCATGGACCCAGGTTCGGGGAAGAGCAGCGACGAACCGATCGGCCGGCCCGACGCGGTGGTCACCGGCAGGAGCCGGGACGGCGTCGTCGGCGGCATCATCGGGGGCACGGGCATTGGCGTCGTCGTTGATGTGGGCGACCTTTCGAGGCAACCAATTCCGCCGTCTTTGAAGCGAAAGCTAGAAAAACTCTACCCTAAGAAAGCCCGCCAAGAAGGGATCGAGGGAGAGGCCGTCATCCGCCTTCAAATCGCCCCCGACGGCCTCCCCGCCAAGATTCGCCTCATCTCAGAAGACCCCGCGGGCTACGAGCTCGGCCAAGCCTGCATGAGGACTCTCAAGGGCGAGAAGTGGAAGCCCCCGATCGACAAAGACGGCAAACCCGTCACCACCCGAGTCACCTACCGCTGCGGCTTCGAAATTCGCTACTAGAAAAAGGGGACAGTCCCCTTTTTGGAAGGGTAAGCGATAGTGCGGGGCGGTGGGACCAGCTGCCGCAGAAGGCGTCCGGGGAAGGAGGCACCCCAGTTTCTTTGACCGGGAGACCGGGCCGGCGGTACCTCAGAGCCATGCGCTGGACGCTATTTGCCGTGCCTTGGCTGCTCTTGGGATGTTGGGGTCAGACCGAGGAGCCGCCGGGTGAGCCCGTCGGCACGTTCAATGCCGTCGGGTTCATGGTGGAACAGAGCTGCGGCGCTGCGATTCCCGCGCCCGACCCGCTCGACCTCGACTTCGAGCTACGAAGCGAATCGAATGGACGCGCATACTGGCGGAAGCTCGGCGGCGCGATGTTCGCCGGCGTCGAGAAAGACGGAGAGTTCACTTTTCAGGTCAGCCAGAGCTGGATGGTGGTCCAGCCGGATCGCTTCCGCGGGTACGTGGGTTGTTCAGTGACTCAGCGCGACGTCTTCACCTTCGTGGTCGAACCTGTCGAGCCTGGGTTCGAGGCTGATGCCGGTGTTGAGGACGGCGGTCTTGAGGACGGCGGAGTCGAGGACGGCGGAGTCGACGATGCGGGCGTCGATGAGGAATCCGGAGCCGACGCCGGCGTCGAGCCAACCCTGCTGACCCTTACGGGCTCGCAGACCACCGAGATCACGCCGCTGACCGGCTCAGACTGCACGCCGGCGGTCGCCGCCCTAGGTGGCCCATTCCTATCACTCCCCTGCCGCGTGGAATACGTCCTCTCGGGCGAGGGCATCGCAATCAACGTCGAGTAGCACGAGCGTTCACTCGTCCATCTCTTCGGTCGCTAACGCTTACTTCTCGTCGCCAGGATCCGAGGGAAACTCCGACGGCCTCAGCGCCCCCTTCGGCACCGATGGCGCCGGGACGGACGGCGGGCTGCTGCCCTCCTCCGAGAATGGCCCCGGCAGACGCTCAGCGCGAATGATCATTTTGGGGGAGTGAACGCCGAAGAAGATCCCCTGTGTTGCCTCTCGACCGCTGATCTCGTCGACACGGAAACCGTTGCGCTCGAGGAGCGAGCGGATCTCGTGAAGCGCGTAAAGTCGAATCGAGTAGAGGCGGTCGTTCTGTTGGCCGCTGTGGCTCGCGACCCGGCGCTTCACGCGAAGACGCGACGTTTGGTAGTCGAAGTCCGTCTCTTCCATGCACACGGCGCCGTCGACCTCGAACCAAACCTGGTTCGGTTGCGAGCCAATGATGAAGTCGCGGTTGATCACCTCGAGCAACAGCATCCCGTTCGGCGCGAGCGCCTGGTGGAACTGTCGAACGGCGAGCTCGTTCTCCTCTTCGCTGAAGTAGCCAAAGGTCGTGCCCCAGCAGAGCAAAGCGTCAAACGGCTCTTCAAAGGTCACGTCGCGCATGTCGCCACGCACGAAATCGATCTGCAGCCCTCGATCTTCCGCCTCGTCATAGGCGCGTGACACCATCGTGGCCGAGATGTCGAGACCGACCAGGTGGTAACCTCGCGAGGCGAGCTCGACCGTCTGCACGCCGAGCCCGCAGCCCACGTCGAGCACACGCGAGCCCACCGGAATACGGAGCGCACGCTCGATGAAATCACACTCGAGCGCCACTTCCTTCGGTGTCGCCGTTCGGACGGTTCGCAAATAGGCCTTCCCAAAGAAGTGTTCGTACCAGGGCCCGTCTTCGTCCGACTCGACCTCGGGAGGCCCGGCATCTGTCGATTCGGCCGGCGGTGGCGGCGGCTTCGGAATCGGGATCATCATCTCTGCCGCTTTGTCAGGCGGCGGAGCGATGTCGCTTCGCGAAAGGACATCTGCGTCTTCGAGGAAAAGCTCTTCGGGGGGCTCGCTGTACCGCGCCGCTGCCGGTGGCTTGCTCGATGGCCGAATCACGGGCGGGTCGCTAGGGACCGGGAGCTGAGGTGGGTCGCTGAAGTGAACGTCGATCGACGGTTCCGACACGTCGGCCGGCTCGATCTCCTGCTCGTCGCCGCCGAGCGGATCGGGCTCGGTCATGAATGACGGCTCGGTTGGGTCACGATCCTCGACTGGTTCGACAGCTGGGATCACCCCACTCGGCGGATCGAGCTCCACGACGTTGGACACAGAACGGGCAGCGCCATTCCCATTCGCAGTCCCGTTGCCGTGGGACTCCAGGGAGTCGTCGAGCATGCTCGCGCGAGGAATGTCGGTGATCGGAACGCGAAGCGCGCGCCGCCGCCGCGGAGCTCGGGACTGCAAGCCCTCGGGCCTGTCGGCAGACTCACCGCTCATTGACGCTCCCCTTGCCCATGACTTCGCCCATTCGAATCGATGCGCCCGCCTGCGCGACGACGTCGAGCCTACATTCGGGCGGCGTCATCACGATCGCGGTGGAGCCCATGTGAAAAACGCCCAGCTCGTCGCCACGGTCCCGCGGAATCGGAGCATCGGCGTAGCTCCGCAGCCCAGGAGTATCCCCCCGGTTCGTCTGCACATCATCAAAGCTCAACCCGATGCGTCCCACACCGATCGCCCCCACCATGATCGTCGTCACAACTCCGTGAACCACGCCTTCTTGCACAATAGCAAGTCGTTCGTTCCTTGCGAAAAGCTGAGGGATAAAGTCGGTCCCGATACGGTTCACGGGGAACAAAGTGCCCGGGACGTACCGCATGCACTGTACAGCTCCGCAGGTCGGCGCGTGTACGCGATGGTAGTCGCGCGGCGAAAGGTAGACGATGAAGTAGTGACCGCCCTCGTAGGCCGCCGCCGCTCCGGAATCGCCAAGCAGGGCGGCGGCAGTGTACGACTGTCCCTTGACGATGAGCTCGCCGTTGGCGGTGATCGCGCCGAGGTCCTCGATTCGACCATCTGCGGGCGACACCAGCGCCTTCGGATCGGGGTCCACCGGCCTCGCCCCGTCGAGGAGCGTTCGGGTAAAAAAGTCGTCGAAGGTGCGGAATCCGTCCGGCGGCATGTCCACCTCGCTCAGATCCACGTCGTAGGCCCGTACGAAAGCCGTAACCGCCGCATCGACGACGCGCTGCGGCGCTCGAGACGCCGCAATCGCGCCGAGCGCCCTGCTCAGCCGCTTCCGCGGCAGAACACGAACCGTCCGCGCGGCTAGTCGTGAAGCACTCTTCCCCATGAGCTGGTGCTGACCGAAATGGTATCCGACGGGGCAGCGCCGCGTCAAACCTCTGCGGCCCCACAAGTCTCTGAAATCCCGATGATTTTCGGGCTGCAGAGACGAGAACACCTCGCGGGGTGCAAGCCCCGACGAGGTATTCACAATCGTCTAGGGACCTAGACCGCTGCTTCGCCGCGCTCACCCGTACGGATTCGCACGGACTCTTCGATGGGCGACACGAAGATCTTGCCGTCACCGATGCGGCCGGTCTTGGCTGCATTCTCGACTGCTTCGATCACCGAAACGACCAGGGAATCGGGAACGACGATTTCAACCTTCACCTTGGGGACGAAGTCGACCACGTACGCAGACCCCCGATAAACCTCTCGCTTACCGCCCGTGCGGCCAAATCCTTTGACCTCCGTCACGGTCATGCCTTTGATTCCTACCTCGTTGAGGGCATCTTTCACCTCATCGAGCTTGAAAGGCTTAATAATGGCTTCCACCTTCTTCATGGGACCTCCGAAACTTCAAGCAGCCCAACGAGAACCGCCGATGCGGAACGGTGTACCCCTCGATTATTTCCGAATTGTTTCGTAGCCGTAAATACGAGGGTGGGGCTCGAAAGTCGAGTCGAATCCTCGTGCTAGGCTCCCGCGCCGATGCCCTCGCTCCTGAATACGGTTCGTGATCTAGAGCGCCTTCGGCAAATCGCGGGCGTCCTCGTGGTGCACGGCTTTGGCGAGGTCGTCGACCGAACAGGGCTGAGCACCTTGATTCCTGGCCGCAAGCGCAGCGATGCCGGGCGAATGCCGGCCGGGATTCGGCTTCGGAAGGTCCTGGAGGACCTCGGGCCGTCCTTCGTGAAGCTCGGTCAGATCATGTCGACGAGGCCGGACCTGATTCCGGAGGACATTCTGGTCGAGCTCAAGAAGCTCCAAGATTGCGTGCCACCGGAGCCCTTCCCCGCGATTCAGGATCAGGTCGAACGGGAGCTTGGCTGCGCCCTCTCCGACGTTTACGAGTCGTTTGAAGAGACACCGCTTGCCTCAGCGTCGATTGCCCAGGTCCACAGGGCCCGCCTTCGAAACGGTGACGAGGCGGCAGACGTGGTCGTGAAAGTGCAGCGCCCGCGGGTGCAGGCCTTGATGGCCCGTGATCTCGACCTTCTTTACTGGCTCGCGCAGGCCATCGTTCGTTCGATGCCGGAGTCTCACCTGTACCGGCCGGTGAGTCTCGTCGAAGAGTTCGATCGCTCCGTTGCCGCGGAGCTCGATTTCTTGCTCGAAGCAGACAACCACGAACGCTTCACCGCAAACTTCGAACACAACCCGAACGCGAAATTCCCGAAGGTGTACCGGCGAGCGAGCGCCAAGCGCGTGCTGACGCTCGAGTATCTGGAGGGCCGCAAAGTCTATGCGGCACAGCGCGCCGGCGTGAGCGGCGAACTGATGGCGAAGCGCTCCGTCGAGATCATCATCCAGCAGATCTTCGAGGACGGGTTCTTTCATGCCGACCCGCATCCCGGGAACATCATCATCATGGGCGCGGACGAGGACCCCGTGATCGGCATGATCGACGTGGGCATGGTGGGCCGCCTCACGCCGAAGATGCGCGACCGAACCATCGACTTGATGCTTGCGGCCGTTCGGGAGGATTACACCGGGATCGCAGACGCGCTGTACGCGATCGGCCGGCCCACATACAAGGTCAGCCGCGACGCCTACAATGCCGAGGTGGCGACGTTGGCGCAGCGCTATCTCGGCAAGCGCCTCAAGGAAATCGAGCTCGGACCGCTGATCCGCGACCTCGTCATGGGATCGCGAAAGTTTGGTGTCGAGATCCCATCTGAGTTCCTGATGCTCGGCAAGAGCCTGATGACGGTCGAGGGCGTTGGCAAGGAGCTCTACCCGGAGCTCGATCTTCTCGAAGAGGTGCGCCCTTATTTCATGACGCTGTTCCAGCAGCGCTACTCGCCCGAGCGCATGACGCAGGACGCGATTCGCGGATTGCAACGGCTCGGCGGCGCCGCCTCCGAAATGCCGCTGCAGATCGAAGAGATTCTCGACGATCTGCGCAAGGGCGCCTTCAGCGTCCGAACGCAACAGACGCAGCTCGAGTCCGCGGCCGATCGCCTGGGCCGGCGGGCGTTCAGCGGCCTCGTGGTGGGCTCGCTGATCATCGCGAGCGCGATCCTACTTTCGCAGGAGAGCTACTGGCTGGGCGGCTTGAGCGCGGGCGCGGGGGCTTTCTACGCGCTCTTGCACACCGCGCGCGTCTGGCTGCTCGGCAAGCCGGACGTCTGAGCTAGCCGCGGATCGCGCGCCCGACGATCAAGCCGAGCGCACCCGCAATCAAACAGACCACCACCGTGCCGCCCATGTAGAGCGCGGCCCGCCCCCAGGCCGCGTCTTGCATGAGCCCAATGGTCTCGAGGTTGAACGCCGAATATGTCGTGAAGCCGCCCATGACGCCGGTGCCGAGGAGCAAACGCAAGTCCGCGCCAAACAAGGAGCGATCCTCGGCGAGCACGAACACCAGACCGAGTCCGAGAGAGCCAAGCACGTTCGCCGTAAAGGTTGCCCATGGGAACCCATGCGCCGCAGTGACGGGACCGAGCGCCAACGAAACCCAGTACCGGAGACAGGAGCCGGCAGCTCCACCGATGGCGACCCAGACGAGACTCACGCTCGGGTTGTAGACGACAAGTTTGCACGAACGCAAGAGGCGGCCGTGCTAGAGTCGGCGCCGTGATCAGCGAGAACTTCGCCTTCTTTGGCTTCGACGACACCTCATGGGACCGGCTCGTCTCCCTGTTCTTGGGCGGGGACGGCGAGGAGAGGCCGCGCGGTGTTCTCGTGCTGGTCATCAACGCCGAGCGGATGCCCGTGGCGAGCTTCCATACGGCGACCGGGTCAGTCGATCCGGCGACGCTTCCCGACGTGCCCACGCTCGAAGCGCTCTGCGACGCCACCGACGCGGGCGCCTGCATCGTGATGCGCGAGCGCGCGATGGCCGATCTCGCAGACTACCTCGCGGAGCCGATCGACCCGGGCCAGGACTTTGCCACTCGGGTCATGCGCTTCGCCCACGTCTTGCGAGAGCTTGGCAACGGCAACTGGCTACGGGTTTGGCCGAACCCCCTCCCCGACGTTCTGCTTGGGGTGGCCCCTGCCGCGAAGCCGGCGATCGACTTCCTTCTCCCTGATGGGCACAACCTTGTGCTGGGGGTCTTCGAAGACGGACAGCTCTGGACCGGAGCGGTGCTGGGGCGGAACGGAGGCGCCTTGGACCTGTTCGCGGGACCCGGTGCAATGTCGGAATGGGCGGGCGCCCTCGGAGGCGACTGGCGCCGCGACCATCGGGTATTGACCCGCGCCGTCGAACGGGAGCTCGGTCCCCTCCATATCGGGCTCTTCATGGAGCGATCAACTGCCGAAGCCCTCCTCAGTGGCCGACGGGCCGGCGATTGGGCCCTGGCCTTTGCGACCCGGGAGATCATGGTTCATCCGGTACCTGGGTACGCTGCTGCCGGGCTCGGCATCGACGTGCTGGGAGGAGCAGCTCAGGTCGCGCTTCAGGCGCTCGACGGGATGGACAAGGACGAAATCGTCACGATCGCGCAGGGTTTCTGGCGCGGTCTCACCGATGGCAGAGGCATCGACGGCCTCCTGGGCGTCTTCAATGGTCGGGGCTCCGACCGGCGCAACTGAGCACCGCTGCACAGATCGCCGCTTCTTTGACAAAATTGGCGACTATATGTACCTTTATCCCACCTGCTCAACAATGCAGGGGACATTTGTGCAGGATTTGGACACATCAGCAAGGGCGGTGAGAGATGCGAGCGGGGGAAACCATGCATAAGCTAACGGCACGGCAAAAAGCTGTGCTCGAATACATCGGGGACTCAATTAACGCGCGCGGGTACCCACCCACGCTTCGTGAAATCGGTAATCATCTCGGCATTCGAAGCACCAACGGGGTCAACGACCATCTTCGGGCGCTGGAACGGAAGGGCTACCTCACCCGTGAGGATATGAAGTCGCGGACCCTGCGCCTCATGAAGACGCCCGACGGCAGGCCAAGCAGCCGACCTCCCGCCGCCAATGACAACCTCGTCGAGATTCCCATCGTCGGCCGCGTCGCTGCAGGCGCGCTCAGCGAGGCCATCGAGCACCCCGAGGACACCGTGCACATCGACCGGATGCTCATCGGCGGCCAGCGCGATGTCTTTGGCCTTCGCGTGACCGGCGAATCAATGATCGACGCCGGGATCTTCGACGGCGATTTCGTGTTCGTCCGCAAACAGCTCACCGCGAATCGGGGCGAGGTCATCATTGCCTTGGTCGGCGACGAAGCCACCTGCAAGTACTACTTTCCAGAGCGCGAGCACGTTCGGCTTCAGCCAGCCAACAAGGAAATGGCGCCGATCCTGATTCCCAAGAACGATTGGCGAAGCACACAGGTGCTCGGCGTCGTCGTGGGCGTCTACCGCCGCCTGCACTAGCTCTGAATTAACCCTTCGAAAAAGGGGACAGTCCCCTTTTTCTGTGATGAGCCCCTCGGAAAGGTCTTTTTCGAGGGGTTTTGTCTTTGTATGGTGGCGGGATGAAGTCGGTTGATCGTGTGCTGATGGGGCCAGGGCCGTCGGATGTTCCAGCTCGGGTGTTGGAGGCGCTGTCGAGGCCCACGATTGGGCATCTCGATCCCGAGTTTCTGAGCGTGCTGGACGAGACGCAGGCGATGTTGCGACGGGTGTTCGGAACAGAGAACGCGCTTACGCTTCCGATGTCGGCTACGGGATCCGCAGGGATGGAGACCTGTTTCGTGAACCTGCTGGAGCCGGGCGACGAGGCGCTGGTCTGCGTCAACGGCGTCTTCGGCAACCGGATGTGCGACATTGTGGAGCGCTGCGGGGCCAAGGTGGTGCGGGTGGATGCCCCCTGGGGCCGG
>CALLDH010000241.1 GCA_937998345.1 uncultured bacterium
GGTGCTCTACTGTGAGAGCTACGTGGTGCTCGACCCCAAGGAGACCCCGCTCGAGCGCGGAGAGATCCTCACGGAGGATCGATTCCACGACATGCTCGACGAGTATGGTGACGACGCATTTGAAGCTCGAATGGGCGGCGAAGCCGTTCTCGAGATGCTTCGCGACCTCGACGTGCATGCAATGGCCGAGCAGCTTCGTTTGGACCTCAAGGAGGCCACCAGCGAAGCGAAGCGCAAAAAGTACTCCAAGCGGCTCAAGGTCATCGAGGCGTTCCGCGACTCGGGCAACCGTCCTGAGTGGATGATGTTGTCCGTGATTCCGGTCCTTCCGCCGGACCTTCGTCCGTTGGTTCCGCTAGACGGTGGTCGCTTCGCGACGTCCGATCTCAACGATCTCTACCGCCGCGTCATCAACCGGAACAACCGCCTCAAGCGGCTCATCGAGCTCAATGCTCCGGAGATCATCATCCGGAACGAGCGGCGCATGCTCCAAGAGGCCGTCGACGCTCTCTTCGACAACGGCCGCCGCGGTAAGACCATCACCGGCCCGAACAAGCGCCCGCTCAAGTCGCTGTCCGACATGCTCAAGGGCAAGCAGGGCCGGTTCCGTCAAAACCTGCTCGGTAAGCGTGTCGACTACTCCGGCCGCTCCGTGATCGTCGTCGGACCGGCGCTGCGTTTGCACCAGTGTGGCCTTCCGAAGACGATGGCGCTCGAGCTCTTCAAGCCGTTCATCTACAACAAGCTCGAAGAACGTGGATACGTCACCACGATCAAGAGCGCGAAGAAGCTCGTCGAGAAAGAGAAGCCCGAGGTTTGGGACATTCTCGAAGAGGTCATCACCGAGCACCCTGTGATGCTCAACCGTGCGCCGACACTCCACCGTTTGGGCATCCAGGCTTTCGAGCCCGTGCTCATCGAGGGCAAGGCGATCCGGCTCCACCCGCTCGTCTGTACTGCGTTCAACGCGGACTTCGACGGCGACCAAATGGCCGTCCACGTACCGCTTTCGGTCGAGGCTCAGATGGAGACTCGCGTGCTCATGATGAGCACGAACAACATCCTGTCGCCCGCGAGCGGCCGCCCAATCATCAACCCGACGCAGGATATCGTTCTCGGCCTCTACTACATGACGCGCGAGAAGAAGTTCGGGAAGGGTGAGTACCAAGAGGGTCAAGAGAAGGGCGGTGTGTTCACCGGGATCTTCGCTTCGTCCGACGAGCTGCGGATGGCGTACGACCAGAACATGGTCGGGCTTCACTCACGTATTCGTTATCGCTACAAGGGCAAAATTTACGACACGACGGTTGGCCGCGTTCTGGTGAGCGACGTGCTTCCTCCGGGCATGGAGTTCCCGGCGGTCAACAAGGTGCTCGACAAGAAGTCGCTCAGCTCTCTCATCGACGAGTGCTATCGCGCGAGCCGCAACAAGAACACCGTTCTGCTTGCGGACCGGCTACGCACCATGGGCTTCGAGATGTCGACGCGCGCCGGCATTTCGATCTGCATGGATGACATGATCATCCCCGACTCGAAGAAGGACGTCCTGGGCGATGCGCAGGAAGACGTGACCACTGTCGTCGAGCAGTATCAGGAAGGTCTGATCACGGACGGCGAGCGCTACAACAAGGTCGTCGACATTTGGGCGGAGGCGTCCGACCAGGTCGCTCGCGATCTAATGGAGTCAATCGGCACCGACGAGGTCACCAATCCGGAAACGGGCGAGAAGACCACTCAGCCGAGCTTCAACTCGATCTTCATGATGGCCGACTCCGGCGCTCGTGGCTCGAACCAGCAGATTCGTCAGCTGGCCGGCATGCGTGGCCTGATGGCCAAGCCGTCCGGTGAGATCATCGAGACGCCCATCACGGCGAACTTCCGTGAGGGGTTGACCGTGTTGCAGTACTTCATCTCGACACACGGTGCGCGCAAGGGTCTGGCGGACACCGCCCTGAAGACGGCAAACTCGGGTTATCTGACGCGCCGTCTCGTCGACGTCGCGCAGGACGCCGTCATCACCGACTACGACTGCGAGACCCTCGATGGCATCTGGGTCAGCAAGCTCGAAGAGGGGGGTGAGGTCGTCACGCCGCTCGGTGAGCGTGTTCTCGGTCGTATCGCGCTCGAGGACATCACCGATCCCGTCACCGACGAGACCCTCGTCGAAGCCAATCAGGAAATCGACGAAGCTCGTGTGGCTCGCATCGAAGCGGCCGGCATCGAGCGCGTGTTGATTCGCTCCGTGTTGACCTGCCAGAACCGTCGCGGCGTGTGCGTGATGTGTTACGGCCGAGACCTAGGGCGCGGCTACGAAGTGAACATTGGCGAGGCGGTCGGCATCATCGGCGCCCAGTCGATCGGAGAGCCTGGCACGCAGCTCACCATGCGTACGTTCCACATCGGTGGTGCGGCTGCGCGCGGCAAGATTGAGCAGAGCTCCATCGAGTCACGCGCGGGCGGCATCGTGAAGTTCGACAACGCCAAGCTCGTCACCAAGCGCGACGGAACCGTTGTCGTGATGAACCGCCACGGTGCAGTGACGGTCGTCGACGAGTCGGGACGCGAGCGCGAGCACTTCACGCTGACCTACGGCGCGTTCGTGAAGGTCAAAGAAGGTGATCGGGTCGAGCGCGGCACGATGCTTGCCGAGTGGGACCCCTACGCGATTCCGATCCTCACCGAGGTTCACGGCACGGTGAAGTACGGCGACGTGGTCGAAGCGGTGACCATGGACGAGAAACTCGACGAGGTTACGGGCCTGTCACGGCGCGTCGTCATCGAGTCCCGCGATCCGAGCGCGCGCCCGCGCATCTCGATCAAGGACCCGCAAACCGGCGATACGCAGAGCACGGGTGCAGGCGAGAACATGGCCCGTTACTTCCTGCCGGTCGGCGCGAACATCATTCCCGCGGATGGTGAGACCGTCGAAGCTGGTGAGATCATCGCGAAGATTCCACGTGAGACGACCAAGACCAAGGACATCACCGGCGGCCTACCGCGTGTCGCCGAGCTGTTCGAAGCTCGTAAGCCCAAGGATCACGCGATCATTAGCGAGATCGATGGCATCGTTACCTTTGGCAAAGACACCAAGGGTAAGCGCAAGGTCATGATCACGCCGGAGGTCGGGGAGCCGAAGGAGTACCTCATCGCCAAGGGCAAGCACCTCACCGTGAAGGACGGTGACCACGTGCGCGCTGGCGAGCCATTGATGGATGGTCCTGCAAACCCGCACGACATTCTCAAGGTCAAGGGCGAGAAGGAACTCGCGGCCTGGTTGGTCGACGAGATCCAGCAGGTCTACCGGCTGCAGGGCGTTGCCATCAACGACAAGCACATCGAGGTCATCGTTCGTCAGATGCTTCGGCGTGTTCGGATCAAGGAGACTGGGGATACCCGCTTCCTCCCGGACGAGCAGGTCGAAAAGACGGTGTTCGAGCGCGAGAACGAGCGAGTCATCGCGAAGGGAGGCCAGCCCGCAGTGGCAGAGCCGCTCTTGCTCGGCATCACCAAGGCCTCGCTATCGACCGAATCGTTCATCAGTGCTTCGTCCTTCCAGGAGACGACGAAGGTGCTCACCGAGGCTGCGATCAGCGGCAAGGTCGACGCGCTTCGCGGTCTCAAGGAAAACGTCATCATGGGCAGACTGCTGCCTGCCGGTACGGGCCTCGGTGCGTACAACAAGATCGACATGGTCGTCGCCGACGACGCGGTGAAGCCGCTCGCCCCGGCGCCTGTCGTTCTCGAGCCGGAGCCGGTCGCGGCGGCGGCGTCCGAGGAGTAGGTCGACCTCGCATCGGGCGATCAAGCCTGCGAATCATCCGGCGCCCGCTGTGTCTATTCGGCTGACTCGCGGGGGTGTCCCCGTGTAGAGTCGTCGCATGGAACCTCCGAAGAAGGGTTATCTGTTCGAGACCGATGAGCACCGCGCGCTGCGCGAGCAGATTCGGCGGTTTGCGGCCAATGCGATCGCGCCAAACGCGCATGCGTGGGAAGAGGCCAATGAGTTTCCAAGGGAGCTGTACCAGACGGCTGCAAAGGCTGGGTTCCTGGGGATCGGGTATCCGGAAGAGCTTGGAGGCGACGGGGGTGACCTCACCCACGTGCTGTGCGCATCTGAGGAGATGGTGCTTGCGGGAAAGTCCGTCGGCACTCTCGTGGGCCTGGGTAGCCACGGCATCGCGATTCCTCCAATCGTCAAGTTCGGCAATGACGAGCAGAAAGAGAGGTTCATCCGCCCCGCACTCGCTGGCCAGAAGGTGTGCTCCCTCGGAATCACAGAGCCCGGGGGGGGCAGCGATGTAGCTGCTGTTCAGACGAAGGCCGTGCGTGACGGGGAACACTACGTCGTGAATGGCGCGAAGACCTTCATCACGTCTGGATGTCGAGCGGACTTCGTGACCACGGCCGTCAGGACGGGTGGGGAAGGGCACGGGGGCATTTCGATGCTGGTCATCGAGAGCGATACTCCAGGTTTCACGGTCTCGAGCAAGCTCAAGAAGACCGGTTGGTGGGCGAGCGACACTGCGGAGCTCGCGTTTGAGGATTGCCGTGTGCCTGCGAAGAACCTGATCGGCCAAGAAGGCGCTGGTTTCCTGATGATCATGATGAACTTCGTTACCGAGCGCCTCTTCATCGCCGGCCAGTGTGTTGCGATCGCCGAGCTGGCGTATCGGGAGGCTGTGGAATACGCGAAGCAACGGCATGCCTTCGGCAAGAACCTCTCCGGGTTCCAGGTCATCCGCCACAAGCTCGCCGACATGGCAACTCAGATTGCGGCAGCCCGCGCGCTCACCGGCGAGTGCGTGACGCGCTACCTCGCCGGCGAGCAAACGCCCGCCCTCGCGGCGATGGCCAAGAACACAGCGACCGATGCGTGCTCCGCGGTGTGCGACCAGGCCGTCCAGATCCACGGTGGCTACGGCTACATGCGCGAATATGTCGTAGAACGCCTCTACCGAGACGCACGCCTCTACCCCATCGGCGGCGGCACCCGCGAAATAATGAACGAAATCATAAGCAAAGTAGAAGGTTACTAAGGCGGAGAGTGTCCCCCAAGGAGGATGCCTCGTTCTATGAGGTCGGCGATTAGGGTGGAGAGTTTTTCCACGAACTCGGGTCCGATTTCGGTGTGGTGGGCGGCCGCGACTCGTTGGATGGATTCGGCGACGGTTTGATCGGCGGCGCGCCAGGCTTCGAGGAGGTCTGCGGCGAGTGGGTTGAGCTTGCGCGGGATCGGCCTGTGGCTTCGGTCGCGGTACAGGCAGAGGATCGTGGGGTCTGGTTCGTAGCCTGCACCGGGGGCCGGTTTGGTTTGGACCGGGTACGCGAGGCGGAGAACTCTGACCGCGGTGGCGAGGACTGGCCTGCGGTCGAAGGCGAACTCGCTCGAGGGCACGGGATCTGCGGGCGCGTGTCGGATGTCCCAGGCCGTGATCTCGTAGCCTGCGAGATCGGCAACCCAGGGCGCCTCCGTGCGTTGCCAAATGGGAATCGCAAACTCGGCGAGCTCCCCAGGAATGTGACGCAAGTATCGGGTTTTGGGGCTGCCTGCGCTGAACCACTCATCCACGGCGCGGGCAAAGGTGTCTTCCCCAATCGCGTCTCTCGTGCGCGATAGAGCCACTCTGATCACCTGGTTGAGTCGATTGCGCACGAGGTCCCGATAGACCAGCCAGCGCTCGCGCGACCCCAATAGCTCGAGGTCGGCCTCGCTTGGTTCTGCGCCGAAGCAGACGCGTTGCATGGCTTTCGCGTGATCAGCGAGCATCGTCAGCCCCCGTCGCGTTGCGATAAATCGTCCAGAGCTCGTCGACCTCGGACAGAAGCTCGTCCAGTGGCGGCACGTTGTTATCGCGTTCGAGAAGCACGGGAACGGGACCTGTCTTGCGTAGGGTGTAGTCCAGAAGCTCGTACACGTCGTCAGGGACCGGCTCGCCATGAGTGTCGATGCGCAGACCGTCGTCGCGGAGGAAGTGGCCGGCAACGTGGATCTGCACCACGCGCTCCATTGGGATCTTATCGATGTAGGCTTTGGGGTCGAAGCCGAAGTTACGGCCGTTCACGTAGATGTTGTTGACGTCGAGCAGCAGCTTTGCATCCGCGCTCTCCAAGACCTCGACGACGAAGTCGGCCTCGGCCAGCCCATCCGGGCCTTGCGGCGCGTAGTAGCTGACATTCTCGAGCGCCAGGGGGACCCCGATCGCATCGCGCACTTCCGTCAGTCGCTGTGACGCGATCTGCGCTGCCTCCGCGGTAAACGGGAGTGGCAGCAGGTCGTGGAAGAAACGATCATCGACTCCACCGAGGCACAAGTGCTCGCTGTGCCAAGGGATTGCGAGGTTCGTCAGGAAGGCCCCCAGCTCTCTCAGGTAGCTCGTATCGAAGGGTTCCACCGAACCCAGACACGTGCTCAGTCCATGCGTCACCACCGGCCACTGTTCTCGAGCCAGCTCCAACATCTCTTGATACCGGCCGCCCCGGTCGATGTAATTTTCAGGATGGATCTCCACCCAGGCGACGCTTTTTGGACGTCGTTCGAGGAGCTCCGTCGCGAGGTCGTACCGAAGCCCCAATCCGATTCCGGCGACGTCTCGAGTCATTTGGTCTCTAAAAAAGAAGAAGAAGCCGCGGCGACATCCGCCACCGCGGCTTCCAACACTATGCTGCTCTGTGAAGAGCAGCGTGACCTTTGATTACTCCTTCGCGCCGCCGCAGCTGCCTTCGCCACAAGAGGCTTCGCCTTCTTTGGCACCGCTGCAGCTGCCCTCGCCACAGGAGGCTTCGCCAGCAGCTTCTTCGGCCGCTGCGGCTTCTTCGGCGGGTGCAGCCTCTGCTCCCGCGGTCGCCTCGGTCGCCTCCGGACCATCGTCCGACTTGCATGCGGCGGTCATGCTGAGTGCCGCGGTCGCCATCGCGATGATCGTGTGCTTGAGTGCTGAGTTCATTATTTCTTTCCTCTTTCTTGTAAGAGCATCAGGAGCAACAAGAAAGGCCCCGGTCGATGCAACGCGGCGTCAGGGACCAATCCCATTCCCCCGCTTCCTTCTAGGGCACGCTAGCCAACCCGATCGGTTGTCGCAATGTAAAAGCGAAACGTGCGTCATGACACCGACTACGTCCCTGAAGCGCAGATGTTTCGCATGAATTGCGCCCCTAGGGCACTGGCGATTCGTGGCGAATACCCCATGAGTTTTGAAGGGTTACAACGTGATGAGCCCCTGGAGAGTCGTTGGATTCCTGAGCCTCCTCGGATGCGCACACGTTCCCGAGGCGTCGCCCCCACGCGAGCGATCTCGAGCCCAGGCACGCTACACGGTTACAATCTATGACAATCTTGGTGGTGCCCGCGTGCGCGCGTGCCTCGAAGGCATGACGGTCAACGGCTTGGTCCCGATCTACGATGGTGGAGGGCCTGCGCTGCGCGGAGCCTGGATCGGGGACGACCCTCTCGACACCCCGGATGGCAGGATCCGTCTCCGCGAGCCAGCGCGGGCTGCGTGTGTCGACTACGAGACGCGCTTCGACTCCCCATTGTTCAGAGCTAGCGACCCGGCTGCCGTCATCGTGTCCCAGGCGCAATGGTTGTGGCGGCCCGATCCGTTCCCGCGCGATCTCGAGGCGTCCGTTCGTTTCGAGCTGCCGATGGACGCAGAGGTATCGCTTCCCTGGCCACGGTCGGATTCGACCTACTTTCCGGAACGGAGCGCGTTCTACACGAGCGTCTACAGCGTATTCGGGTCGTTCGAGCATCAGTCGTTCTCGGTGATGGGCACGAGCGTCGAGGTCGCGCGTCTCGGACTGCGGCCGCCTGCCGATGAGATTCGCCGTTGGCTCGGCGGGGCCCTGCAAGCCACCGCCTCGGTCGGCGGCAGATTTCCCCACGATCGGGTCCACTTCATCATCATTCCCACCCCCAGCCAGGACAAACATGTCGCGTTCGGCATGGTGCGCCGCGGCGGCGGCGCCTCGGTTCTTCTGCTTCCGTCGCCGAATGCGACAGTCGGTCAGCTCGAAGCGGACTGGGTGGCAGTTCACGAGCTCTCACATCTTTGGCTCCCTCATTTGTACCCAGGAGACCGTTGGATCACGGAAGGGATTGCGACCTACCTGCAAGAGGTGCTGCGAGCGCGCTGTGGTCTCCAAAGCAGCGAACGCGCATGGACACGTCTCCAGGAGGGTTTCGAGCGAGGGCGGCGCGCGGGCACCGGGCGCCCACTGGCCAGCGAGAGCCGTGAGATGAGTCGGACCGGGGCCTACCATCGGGTTTACTGGGCCGGCGCCGCGTTTGCGTTGGCGGTGGACCTGCGGCTTCGGAAGGAAAGCAACGGCGAGATGACACTTCTGCGCGCGATCGGTGACGGTCAGCGCCTCTGGGGCACCGACGCTCGCCTCGTTGACGGGTCAGCACTTCTCAGCGCGCTGCAAGAAGCAAGCGGCGCCGACTTCATCCAAGAGCTAGCAGAGACGTACGCGGCGAGCTCGGATTTCCCCAGCACCGAGTACGTCCGTTCGCCGGAGTACAGCGAGATTCGCACACAGATCCTGTCGGGCGCCGATGACGCATGCGGGCTCAGCGCCGAATCGTGGCGATGATGCGGCTCCGCACCGCGGGGCGACGCTTGCCGATTCGAAAAGACGCACTGACCCGGTCTGCGCCTCCACGGAGACGCCCGCGCTCCGACGCATACAGAGTGGCGAGCTCGTCGCCCGCACGCACCGGGTCGCCGAGCTGGACGTGCAAGCGGATCCCGGCGCCAGCATCGACCACATCCTCCGCACGGCTTCGCCCAGCGCCCAGTCCCATCGATGCGTAGCCTAGCTCGAGCGGATCGATATCGGTGACGTACCCATCGGCCGTCGCAGTGACCGTCCTTCGGTAGCGGGCCACTGCGAGCTCGTCGGGCGCGTCGACCACGCGCGGATCGCCCCCCTGTGCTTTGACGATTGCCCGCATCTTCTGAAGCGCAGCTCCGCCGTTCACCTCTCGCTCGATGCGCCGCAGCGCCTGCGACTTGCTCTTCGTCACTTCGGCGACTCGCAGCATTTCGGCGGCTAGTTCGTACGTAAGCTCTCGGAGATCGTCCGGCCCTTGCCCATGAAGTACCCCGAGCGCCTCGGTCGTCTCCAGCGCGTTCCCGATCGTGTAGCCGATCGGGGCGTTCATGTCGGTGAGCAGTGCGGAGACGCGTTTCCCTGCAAGCGTTCCGACGCGCACCAGGCAGCGTGCAAGCTCTCTCGCGTCAGCTTCGGTCTTCATGAAAGCCCCGCGGCCGACCTTGACGTCGAGCACCAGCGCGTCGATTCCCTCTGCCAGCTTCTTCGACAGGATGCTTGATGTGATCAGCGGGATCGATTCGACCGTCCCGGTGACGTCACGCAATGCGTATAGGCGCTTGTCCGCCGGCGCCAGATCGCCCGTCTGGCCGATCAGCGCGCAACCGACCTTCCGAAGCTGGGCGCGAAACTCCCTCACCGACAGATCGACTCGGAATCCGGGAATCGCCTCGAGCTTGTCGAGCGTGCCTCCCGTATGCCCGAGGCCGCGCCCGCTCATCATCGGCACCGCCACTCCGCACGCCGCAACGATCGGTGCCAGGCAGATACTGACCTTGTCCCCGACGCCTCCGGTCGAGTGCTTGTCCACCTTGGGAGCATCGATCTGGTCGAGGCTCATAACCTTGCCGCTGTCGCGCATCGCAAGGGTCATCGCGACCGTCTCCTCGAAGTCCATCCCCCGGAAGTAGACCGCCATTGCCAGGGCGCTCATCTGGTAGTCGGCGACCGAACCGTCCATGAATCCAGTGACCAGGTCCCGAATGTCCTGGTCGCCGAGCTTCTCTCCTTCGCGTTTGCGAACGATCAGCTCTGGGACCCTCAGAAGTTGCCGCTTCTTCCGCGCCATCACTTGCGTCGTGCGCGCCGCGACCGCTTTCGAGGCTCTGCGGCTCGGTCTTTCGATCCTGCGCCCTGCTTCCTCGACTCATCGCGCCGCTTCTTTGCTGTACCGCGCTGCTTTCGCGGCTCATTGCGCCGCTCTTTGGAGCTGTCAGTCCGCGCCTTTGGCGTATCGCCTCGTCTCTTCGGGGCGCCGCCTCGCTTCCTCCGAGCCTGCGTCGGCGCTTCTGCTGGCTGGTGAGCCAGCAGTGAGCCCACCACGTCGCGGGCTTGGACATTGGCGTCCTCAATCCGCACCGTCACCGGGTCGTTCATCGTGAAGATCTTCGAAGTTCGTATCCCGATCAAGCGAATGCCCAAATCGTCGGGTTCGTAGGTGTCCTCGAGCTGCTCGAACGGCAGCAGTACGCTCACGAAAGGATCCGAGACCTGAATGTAGATCCCGAACGGCGCGAAGCCAGAGATCCGCCCGTCAAACTCATCTCCGATGTGCTTCTGCATGTAGATCGTTCGATAGACGTCCATGACGTCGCGCTCCACGATCATTGCGCGCCGCTCAGATTCGCTCGCTTGGGCGGCAAATCGCTGCAGACGCGTACGCAGTGATGCCGAATCGATGCTCTCGTTCCGAATCATGCTCCGAAGGACGCGATGGACCAACAAGTCTGGATAGCGCCGAATCGGAGAGGTGAAATGCAGGTAGTCCTTGGCCGCAAGTGCGAAGTGCCCGGTAGTCGGATCGGTGTCGTAGATCGCTTGCTGCATGGCCCGCAGCAGCAAGTACCGCAGTAACGATGCCTCGTTCGTGCCCTCGATCTGGCGAAGAAACTTGCTGAGCTGTTTGGGCGTGGCCGCTGACTCCTCCTCCAGCTCGTATCCGAAGGA
>CALLDH010000242.1 GCA_937998345.1 uncultured bacterium
GCCCGCCGCCAACGCGGTTATCGCGGGCGACGAGTTCATCATCGTCGACGCCGGCGAAGGCGCAAGCCGCACCATGAGCGCACTTCGACTCCCCACGCAGCGCATCTCAACCGTGCTGCTGACACATCTTCACTCTGATCATATCGGTGGTCTCGGCCAAGTGCTCAACGAATCGTGGAACGCAGGTCGCCCCCACGAGCTTACCGTATATGGTCCGGTGGGAAGCCAATTCATTCTCGACGGGCTTGCGCTTCAATACCAAGCCGACATCGATTACCGGAGCTCGGGCCATGTCGAGGAGCACGATCCGACACTCGCGCTCGCCAATGCCGAGGAACTGGATGTCGCCCCCGAGGACGGCCTAGTGCGCGTATTCGAACGAAACGGTGTCACGGTCGACGTGTTCCATGTGGACCATGGCCACGTCGTACCCGCATTCGGATATCGCATCGAATACCAAGGTCGATCCGTCGTTTTCAGTGGGGACACAGCCGCGACACCGCTCATGGTCGACGCGGCCAAGAACGCGGACGTATTGATCCACGAAGCCATGAACATGCGCATGATGCGTAACGCTGCACAGGCGCTTGGCGAGATCGACATGCCCGATGTCGCGAATCAAGCCGCCGCGATCATGGGGTACCACACGGACACCCTCGAGCTCGCCAAGATCGCGTCCGATGCCAACGTGTCGAAACTGGTCCTTACCCATCTAATCCCGGCCCCACCAAACGTTATTGCTGCGCGCATGTTTAAGTCCGGCATGGGCCAGCATTATTCGGGACCGATTATAGTCGCAGAAGACCGGATGATGTTGAGCTGGTAATCTGGCCGTGATCGACGGCGCCGCCCCAGATCAGGGTGTGGCCACGCACTGAGCGAGCTCGTTGACCTCAGCATGGAGGAGCTTCGCGACGCGCAGGATCTCTTGGTTGACGACACGTACATCTCGGACTCGCTCTTCGGCAGCGTCGTCGACGGCGACATCTTCCCGAAGGGTCCCATCGACGCAAAAGCCACGCTACCGATGTAATGCCAGCCACGGTAACGGTGGATCGTGCGACAACTCACACTCGGTGATGGAAGACGCGCTACGAGAGGCCTTCACGTCTGCGATGCTCCGGTATGATCTTCCCCCATCCCGACGGACAGGTTTCCTAAGCTGTGTAAGTCCTTCTTGAAGCATGCCGGCGCTCGTACTCCGCTGGGCTCAGATGCCCGAGACACGAGTGTCGGTGTACCCGTCCGGTCCGCGACCCCCGGGTCTTCTGCCCGAAGGTCGCAAGACTCGCGCGTCTCATCTCCCGTGAATCGCACCACTTAGTGACCCGTCCGACCTTCGGGTTATGCACCCGGAAGGTCGCGCGATTGTCGAACCCGAGTCGCAAAAAGGCTTGGAAAGTTGATCGTTATTGCGCGATGCAGACTGCGTTTGAGCTCACGTTGACATTGCTGATGTCAAATACGCGTCAAAACGAAAAAACGAGCAGAGAGCGCATGATCGCTAACTGCTCGTTTTGACTTGGTTGCGGGGGCCCGATACGCACAGCGTTGTCCGGTGGAGTTTGGGGTGCCGATGGAGGTGGTGATCGATGCGTAGCTGGTCGAAGAACGCAATGAATTCTTGGCACGCGCTGCTGGCAACACTTCGTCAGCGGCGGAGGTTGACATCGTTGAGCGCGAGCGCCAGGCGAACACGCCGCGCCACCGCTCCATGAAGAACGTCGTCAAGCTACAGCACTACTACTTCCCGTGGGAGCTCGAGGCGGCGGTGCGCGACTTCGTCGCTTACTACAACCACCGCCGCTACCACGAGTCGCTCGACAACTGCACCCCGGCGGACGTGTACTACGGCCGGCACCGCAGGGTCCTGTCCGAACGGGACAAGATCAAGCAGCTCACGATGCAGCGTCGCAAAAAGGAGTACCGGGCCGCAAACGCGGCCTAGGCCAAAACCATGAACCGTCTCTTAGCAAACGCGCCCTCTTGTCCGAAATCTTCTGACGACGTACACTCTGAGCAGTCGAGGTGAGGAGGGATGTGGGCGCCGCGCGGCCCCGCGCAATGGGCAAGGAGCCACCAGAACCGTCAGCCGATGAGGCTCATTCAGTCTGGGAGGACGAGGGCGGGAGCCTCGTCAACACGCGTCGCACGCAAGACGACAATGGCTCCTCCCCCCCGCAGTCCATCAGCCTGGACGCCGATCTCCCATTCGAGAGGGCCGACCGGTTCACGAGACCGCTTGGGCGGTTTCTCAAGATCGAGGCTGCCGCTGGCGCCGCGCTGCTCGTTGCGACCTGCGCCGCCTTGATCCTGTCCAACTCTAGGTGGTCCGCGGCGTTTTTGAGCGTTTGGGAGATCCCTGTTGGCTTCCAGCTCGGCTCTTTCGATTTCAGTCGTTCGTTGCAGCATTGGCTCAACGATGGGTTGATGACCCTCTTCTTCTTTGTGGTTGCTCTGGAGCTCAAGCGCGAGCTCGTTCTCGGCGAATTGCGGGGTTGGCGTAAGGCTGCACTACCGTTCGCGGGAGCGGTCGGTGGCATACTTGTCCCGGCGTCTGTCTACCTCGCTCTCATGGCGAACAAACCCGGCATGCACGGCTGGGGGACGGTGGTGGCGACAGACACGGCCTTCGTCATCGGTGGTCTCGCAGTGCTCGGCTCTCGCATCCCGACCATTCTTCGCCTGTTCTTGCTATCGCTGGCCATTTTCGATGACGTAGGAGCCATCCTGATCGTGGCGATCGGCTACGGCGATGCCGTGGTCTGGTCATCGCTGGCCGTTGCAGTCCTGGGTATTGGCGTTGTGTTCGGGACCGCGCGCCTGGGGATCCGAAGCATCCCCGTCTATTTCGTGCTCGGCGGGTTCGTTTGGCTAGCATTCGACGCGTCCGGAATCCATCCGACAATTGCCGGTGTCGCGCTAGGCCTGATGACGCCGGCACGAGGCTGGGTGAGCGACGAGCGTCTGCGTGCGAGCTTCGGTCGTGTGCTTGCCTATCCGCGGGGCGAGCACTGGAGCGGGGATACGGAGGATCGCGCCCACCTCCGGCAAGCCGGTCGCGCGGCGCGAGAGGTCATTTCTCCGCTGGAGCAACTCGAGATGAAGCTGCACCCTTGGGTGGGCTTCGCGGTCATGCCAGCCTTCGCACTTGCCAATGCAGGGGTTCCGATCTCCAGCGCAGGACTCCACGATCCGGTTACCGTGGCCATCATCGCCAGTCTGGTGCTTGGCAAGCCGGTGGGCGTGGTTGCGATGAGTTGGCTCGCAGTGCGTTTTGGTCTCGCGACACGGCCAGAGGCACTGAGCTGGCCATTTCTGTGTGCCGGCGCCCTCCTCACCGGCATCGGATTCACGATGTCACTGTTCATCGCCGGGCTCGCGTATTCGCCTACCCTGCTGGATGCTGCGAAGATAGGGATCCTTGGCGGGTCGCTCGTTTCAGCGGCAGCCGGCCTGTCCTGGCTTGGATGGCTGAGCCGCAGGAAGCAGCTGATAGTCGATACAAACGCCCTTTCAGGTTCACGTCCCTGGCGACATGACATCTAGTACCGCGAAATTCAGCACTGTTCTTGAGCCCGATGGGCTAAGAGAGCTGTAGAGGTGGGCGCCAGCAAGACGCCATTCCGCCCTGTCGTCCCACTTGAATTCCTTCTCCATCGCTGCCGCCATGCGTCAGCCGTGGGCGAAGCCGAACTGGGTGAGCACCGCCCGGGCAGCCGTGAGGCCAAAGTTCTCGACGAGGTACTGTCGCAAGAGCCCCATGGCCACGGCGTCGAGCAGGAGCGCTCGTTGCCCGGCGAAACGGGTCACGCCGCCCTCGGGGTCGAGCTCCAGCAGCTCCGTGTGATGTAGGTCTTCCACGCGCATCGGCCGGTCTATCAAATTGAAAGAACGCTAATTCATTTTGATTGAAACCACCAAGGCGCGAATGCGAAGCCTAAATGCAACTTACGAAAAACACGGGAGATTTGTGCGTGGACAGAGTCTTGCAGGAAGAGTGCACCAGGGGGACAAGAGGATGCAGCGCAGAGCGACCAACACCAGGCGAGCTTCGTTTCCACCGATCGGTCTGTCTACATGGAGCGATCAGGGCCCTTGGTCCCTTCCGCCGGCGATCTGCGCTTGTTGCGACAGCGCGAGCAACCTCGTGTACCCGGACGACCCAGATGGGCTGCTCCTATGCCGGGAGTGCCGCTCGCCCATCAGGGCGCTGGAGCTCCCGGCGTTCCGTCGTTACCTCGGCAGTGAAGGTTAGATGGCCCGATGTTTCAACTACTCTGCGACGTGGTGACTGTCTCTGGCAGGACCCGGGATTCGATCGAGCTCTCGGCTTGCGCGCGAAGCAGTCGGCAACCGAAGCTAGTCGCACACAGGACGACGATGATAAGGCGAGATTTTTCGCCCTAGCGGTCACGTACGCGTTGAAGCTCGAGGGGATGCCGACCCGGCACCACACCCAGGAGCAGCAGATCCTCAGCGTTCGAATACCGATGGAGAATCGCACCAAGCACCCGGCACCGCGGGCTCCATTCCTCGAGCCTCATGTCGTTGGTCGAGCAGCGATCTTCTCGTCTCAGTGCGCTCTATCGAGCTATTCGGAATCAGAATCGCTCGGAGTAGGCCGGCGAAGAATGCGCTTCTGGGACACCTTGATCCGAGCGGGCCGCGTGGACTCGATGAACTCCGTGAGCGCCGTCACGAAGCGATCGGGCGCCTCGCAGTGCGAGTAGTGTCCCACCCCTTCGATGATCTCGAGCCAACTTCCCGGGATCGCCGCATGCGCTGCATAGGCGTGCTCGACCGGAATGATCCGATCGTCCTCACCCCAAATGATAAGCGTGGGGATTCCCGCGGCGAGGTAGAGCTTGTCATTCGCGCTCACCGCCTGACCACGCGGGTCGATGACGGCCCGCAGCGTGCGTAGGAATGCGCGCCGCGCCTCCGTGTCCCCGAGCGACGCATAACTCCGCCAGAGCTCGGGAATCACGGTTGCGTGTTCGAGCCTCTTTCCAAACGCGACGCGGCCGATCGCCTCGACGATTCGCCTGACGGGCGGTGCGCAGGCGACGAGCAGCACCGCTTCGGACCCAGGAAGCGTGAGCACCCGAAGGAGACGGTTGACTTCTTGGCCGAGACCGCCTGCATCGACGAGCACCAGTCGCTCGCAGAGCTCGGGGTACTGATATGCGAACTGCATCGCGACCCCGCCTCCATACGATTGCCCAACCACCGTGGCGCGCTTGTACCCAAGGGCCACGATCAAATCGCGCAGTGTCGAGGCCATCGCGCCGAGCGAGTAGTCGCCCTTGGTCTTCTCCGACTCGCCATGGCCCAAGAGATCGGGGGCGAGAACGGTAAAGTGCTCGCTCAAGGCCGGCATCACCTGCCTCCAAGTCGTTGCGCTGCCGGCCATGCCGTGAATCAGCAAGACCAGCGGCCCTTTGCCAGCCAGTCGGTACTTCAGGCGCTTGCCATGGACGGTGATCTCTTTCTGCTTCAACGGACCCGTCTCCTGCCACGCGGACTCGTGAACGCTAGCGCATTTCCACAGGCCGGTGGAGCATACGATCGACCTCATCAGCGCGCCGATGGAGGTACATCTTGCGAAGTAGGATGATACCGGTGCGCCTGGCAGCGAACGTGTCACGCCCAGCCGGGACGAAGAAACCCCTGCCTTGCCGCGGTAGGCGGACCGCTCGGATGCAAGCTCTCGGCCGGGAGATGTTCATGCCATCGCTCCGCCTCACTTCACGTGAAGCCTGTCGAGCCTCTTCTGAATGGCTGCCTTCGGGTCCCCGCGTTCCTGTTCAGCAAGGACGGGACCTTTCCTCGCTACATCGACAGCTACAAGCGGCCGATGCTTGCAGTGCAAAAAGCACTTGGGCTTCGACCGCTGAGCCACCACGCGCTTGGCCGCCACTCGGTTGCGAGCCAGGCGGTCACCAACGGCCACTCGATCAAAGCCGTGCAGGCGCAACTGAGTCATCGATCCGAGCAAAGCACGCACGCCTACGCGCATCTTGGATCAGACGCGCAGCTACGTTTGGTGGAGTCGTTGCAGCCCGCCGTGGCACCTCATGGCACCCTCAGGGCACCGAACAAAAAGAAAGGCACCTAGCGATTTCGCTAAGTGCCTGATGAGCTTCCCGGCTCATAGGTGACACTTCATTCCGGGCACATGGGTTACACAAATCGGCATTTTGGGGAGGCCCCGAGATGCCGTGGAAGGAGTGTAACAAGATGGATGAACGCGTTCGATTCGTCGCCCGGCTGCTCGAAGGGGAGAAGATGGCACCGCTGTG
>CALLDH010000243.1 GCA_937998345.1 uncultured bacterium
GAGGAGTCCGAGTACTCCGACTACTCTGGACACTTATACGGACACCTGGCGATCGGAGAGCGGCCCTTAATCAGGCTCGGTGAGGACTCGAACCTCTCGGCGCAGGAACCGGAGCCGCGTCTGGAGGCTTGCTCCCACACGGACCGCGTCTTCGCCCATCAGGTAGATGGCCAGGAGGTGTCCCCGGGCTACGGCATCGCGCGGGGAAAACCCTGCGTCTCGAAACAGGCCGGCAACGTACCCCAGGCGTTTGTTCATGACTCTGCCAAACGCCGCCGCCGCCTCTCGGTCACCTTCGGCCCAGGAGCGCACCGCTGCGTCGTAGCGGTTGAGGTTCTTTCGCAGGATGAGCTCCGCTAGCGCCAGGATCCGCTTGCTCCCGGTGCCCTCGAGGCGATCGATGTGCCGAATGACCACGTCGGTCATCTCCCGGTCCCACCAGTCCAGCATGTGATGGAGCAAATCCCGCCGGTCCCGGAAGTGCCAGTAGAAGCTGCCCCGCGTCAGGTCGAGGGACCGGGCCAGGCTCAGCACGCGGACCCCGCCAACGCCCTGGACTCGTAGAGTTTCCATGGCTCCCTGAACCCAGTCGTCCTTTGTCAGGAACTGTTTGGTTCCCATGACGATCCCATCCAGGTCGAGGAACGGATGCGTTCGAGTAAAAACCATACACTAGTGTCTTGACGTGGGCTCGGAAATTTGGGTAATCTCCGCTCCTACCGTTATGTCCGGAACGTTGCTCGGTGGAGGGCTCACGATGAAGGGCAGTGGATTCATACTATTCGTCGCGGGATTCCTGGCGTGCGTGGGGCTCATCGCGTGCGTCAGTCTCCTGTCGCATGGGTCGGAACCCCAGGCCAAGGCCTCGCCGGTCAAGGCGCTGGCCGAGCGGGAGGTCTACTACCCCGGCACGGAGGACCTGGCCGCTGACGAGATGCGGGTTGTCGCATGCGGCACCGGAATGCCCAATGCACGTCCGAAGCAGGCAGCGGCCTGCTGGCTCGTGGAACTGGGCAACGGCGACAAGTTCCTGTTCGACATCGGCACCGGCTCCGCGGAGCGGATCTCCGCGATGAAGATCCCGTACAACTACCTCGACAAGGTATTCATCGGCCACCTGCACTCCGATCACTTCGGTGACCTCGACGCGCTGTGGGTCGGTGGAGTCGTGGCCAACCGCGTGACGCCGCTTCGTGTCTGGGGCCCGAGCAGTCTCGAGCCCAAGTACGGCACCAAGGAATCGCTGGAGCACATGGAAGCCATGCTGGCGTGGGACGTCGATACGCGGATGGGGAACACCGACACCCGTGGCTTGTTCTTGGAAGTCACCGAGTTCGATTACACTGCCGTCAACAAAGTCATCTATCAAGAGAACGGGGTCACCATCCGGACGATCCCGGCGATCCACATCTTTGATGGACCGGTCAGCTTCCTGCTGGAGTGGAATGGGCTCAAGTTCGCGTACAGCAGCGATACCTTCCCCAACAAGTGGTGGATGGAGCACGCCACGGACGCGGACATTGCGATCCACGAGTGCTTCATCGCACCGGAATCCCTCGTCGCGAAGCAGAACTTCACGCCGGAGGCCGCGCTCAACGTCGGAACGCAGATTCACACCTCACCGGCACAGTTCGGTAAGGTAATGGCGCAAACCAAGCCGCGGATGGCGGTCGCCTACCACTTCTTCAACGATTTTGACACGGCCCCGGCGGTCCTTCGGGACATCCGCAAGACTTACGACGGCGAACTCGCGCTAGCAGTCGACTACATGGTGTTCAATGTCACAAAGGACGACATCAAGGTCCGCATGGCTGCCATCGACGAGGACATCTGGCCGCAGCCTTCGAACATCCCACTGGTGCCGCCGGATCCGAGTATCCGCAGGACGGCCCTTTCGAAAATGATGCTCGAAGGTCGCATTGTTCACCGGGACGTGCTGGAGGAGGTCTACAAGGACGTCAACGAGAAGTTCGGCAGTAACGAGAAGGTGCCGTGAATTCTCACGTTTTCCCTTGAGCACGCTACGCAGGACGACCGTTTTCGAGGAGGTCACATAATGCGGAAAGTGCTGCTGGCTTGGCTCGCGTCAACTCTGGTCGCCTGCGGTTCAGGCGGCGAAGAAGCTCGCCGAGATGCCCTCGGGAAGCCCAACATCCTGCTGATTGTCGCGGACGATCTCGGCTACTCGGACATCGGCCCCTTCGGCGGAGAGATTGCGACGCCGACGCTCGATGCCCTGGCAAGCGAAGGCCTGATGCTCACCAGCTTCCACGTCTTGCCCACCTGTTCGCCGAGTCGGTCCGTGCTGCTGTCCGGGATGGACAACCACCGGGCAGGCTTGGGAACGATGGGGGAGATGAAAACGTCGGAGATGGAGGGGCATTCCGGCTATGCCGGGTACCTGAACCTCGAGGTCGCCGCCCTGCCGGAAGTCCTGAAGGCCGCGGGCTATCACACCTACATGGCGGGCAAGTGGCATCTTGGCTCCGACGAAGAGACGGTTCCTTACGCCAGGGGTTTCGAGGAGACGTTCATCCTCACGCCGGGCGGGGGAAGCCACTGGAGCGACCGCAAGCCGCTTTCGCCTCCGGAAACGATGATCTACCGCCGCAACGGCAAGGTCGTCGAGTCGCTGCCCGACGACTATTACTCGACCAAGAACTACACCGACAGTCTGCTCGAGTGGATCAGGAAGGACCACGGGGATGGCAATCCCTTCTTCGCCTACCTGTCCTACACGGCGCCCCACGACCC
>CALLDH010000244.1 GCA_937998345.1 uncultured bacterium
AATCGTGGGCGCCGGGGCCTACGTGTTCAGCTGCGCGAGCTGCCAACCAACCCGATGAGGCCCCGCAGCGAGTACGAGCAGAACGTCGTTCGACTGCGACAGCGTGGGCTCACGCACCCGTACGAGATCATTGAGATGGTCACACCGGGGGAAGACAGCGACGTTCAGTCCGATTTTCCGCGAGGTGAGTTTCAGGAATACGACCTCGACGATGACCGTCAGCTCGTCCCAGTCGACCGCCCGCCCGGGAGCAATACCGCGAACATCATCGTAGGTCTGCTCACCAGCTTCACCAGCAAGTACCCGGAAGGCATGAAGCGGGTCGCGCTCTTTGGCGATCCGAGTCGAGACATGGGTGCCCTTGCCGAAGCCGAGTGCCGGCGGATCATGGCGGGAATCGATCTTGCGGAAAAGATGAAGGTCCCCCTGGAGTGGTACGCGGTTTCGGCGGGCGCCAAAATCTCGATGGAAAGCGGCACGGAGAACATGGACTGGATCGCGGACGTGCTGCGGCGAATCGTCGAGTTCACGCAGGCTGGTTCCGAGGTCAACGTCGTGGTCTGCGGCGTCAACGTCGGCGCTCAGCCGTACTGGAACGCCGAAGCGACGATGCTGATGCACACCAAGGGCATCCTCGTCATGATCCCCGAGAGCGCGATGGTGCTCACCGGCAAGCAAGCGCTCGACTACTCCGGAGGCGTTTCAGCCGAAGACAACTCGGGGATCGGCGGTTACGACCGGATCATGGGGCCGAACGGGCAGGCGCAGTACGCCGCCCGCGACCTGGCCGACGCCTGCCACATCCTCCTTCGCCATTACGACCACACCTATGTGATGCCGGGCGAGCGCTTTCCCCGCCGGGCAGCGACGAGCGATCCCGTCAGCCGTAACGTCTGCGACGCACCGCACGGCCACGTGGGAGTCTCCACCTTCGCAACGGTTGGCGAGGCGTTTGACCCAGAAACCAACCCCGGCCGCAAGCGGCCATTCGACATCCGAAAGGTGATGCGCGCCGCAACGGATCAGGATCATGATGTCCTCGAGCGCTGGTACGGGATGCGCGATGCGGAGACGGCGGTGGTCTGGGACGCGCACATCGGTGGCTTTCCCGTGTGCCTCATCGGCCTCGAATCGCAGCCCCTGTCTCGGCTCGGGTTCGTGCCGGCAGACGGTCCGACCGCATGGACCGCCGGAACCTTGTTTCCGATGTCCTCGAAGAAGGTGGCTCGCGCGATCAACGCAGCGAGCAACAACCGTCCACTCGTCGTGCTCGCGAACCTTTCAGGGTTCGACGGATCGCCCGAGTCGATGCGGTCCCTTCAACTGGAGTACGGCGCCGAGATCGGTCGCGCGATCGTCAACTTCAAGGGGCCGATCGTCTTCTCAGTAATCTCACGGTATCACGGCGGTGCGTTTGTGGTGTTCTCCAACAAGCTCAACCCCTCGCTCGAGGTATCGGCCCTCGAGGACACCTACGCATCGGTGATCGGCGGCGCGCCAGCAGCCGCCGTGGTCTTCGCGGGCGCCGTTCGCAAACGCACCGCATCGGACGAGCGGCTCATCACGCTTCAACGCAAGCTCGATCGGGCTGAAGGTGCGGATCGGATAGCGCTGCGCAATCGCATCAACAAGATGAAGAGGCTCGTCCATTCGGAGAAGCTTCGCGAGGTCGCCGAGGAGTTCGACGGGGTTCACAGCGTACACCGCGCCCTGAAAGTGGGGTCTGTCCAGAAGATCATCCCGGCCACGACGCTGCGCCCGTATCTGGCGGACGCGATCAAGCGCGGAATCGAACGCGAGCAGTCCAAGACATGACGATCGGCTGGATGCTTCTTCGTGCGTCCGCATTGCCCGAAGGAGACGACTGGCTCAGCGCACACGAACGCAAGGTCCTGGCGGGGCTCAAGTTCCCAAAGCGGCGTTCCGATTGGAGGCTCGGGCGATTCGTAGCCAAGCAAGCGCTGGCGTCGTCTACGGGTATCGACCGGCTCGATCGAGTCGAAATCATCCCCGATGAGGATGGCGCGCCCGACCCATTCATCGACGGCAAAGCGATCGAATCATCGATCTCGATCAGCCATCGCGAAGACGCAGCCGCATGTGCCATCGCGCCGGATGCTCGAGTGGGCTGCGACCTGGAGGTGGTCGAGCAGCGAAGCAGGCGCTTCGTCAACGACTTCTTCACCGATCGCGAACGCGCAGCGGTACAACGGACGCCGAGCGCGCACCGTGACCGTCACGTCGCGCTCACCTGGAGCGCCAAGGAAAGCGCACTCAAGGTCCTGCGAGTCGGACTACGCCGCGACACGCGCCGCGTCGAAGTCGAGATCGAAGACCCCGAAGCGACGGAGGAAAACTGGCATCCGCTCCGCGTAACCGTCAGCCCCGAACGCCGCTGCTTCCATGGATGGTGGCACCAAGACGAAGACCTCGTCCTCACCGTAGTTTGCGACGTTCGAGGCGCGGAGACTCGCCCTGTGACGCTTTAGAGGCTCGGGGCGGGCTGGGCTCCGCGCAAGGGCGACCGGTCGCCGTCTAGCCCCTCAGCCAGTAGTAGGCTTCACGCAGTGCGTCGCGTCCGTCGGCGACGATGATGTCCCCGCGGCAGACAACGATGCGGTCGAATTCCCAGCCGAGCATTTCATCGATCGAGCGGCGTGCGCGTTTCCGGTCGCGGAAGAAGGGGCGAAGGCTGCGGCTGACGCCAGGTCGGCCATGGATGCCGGCGGCCCTGAGGTATGTGCGGGTCGGCCAATGTGAAGATGTCTCGAAGTTCTCGACTGCGTCGGCGACGATGTGGCGGACAGGCCCGATGTCATCGACCTCGGCCTTCAGGTCCGCAGAGAGGGTGATGGCTGAGTGGACCAGCAGACCGCCATCCTAAAGACGGACGACAGTCATGCGCGTGCCAAGCTGAAGGCCAAAGAATGACTGTGGCGCAGCCTTTATCCAAAGGTCATCGGCGAGCTTGTGGAGCGTCATTCCGCTCGAAACTGGAGAAGATCTAGTACAAGAATCCGGGTTTCAGGCTACTGGGACGGTATCAACGCCTCATTAGACTGGCAACGGGCTCCGGGTGTTCCCTGGCCACTATGTGCTATGTGGCCCGCTCCATGTCTGAGTTACTTCGCCTAGAGCAGGCCCCCGCGGGTCTCGGCGCCGCCCTGCGCAAAGCCGGGTTCGAGCAATTTCCCGCCATCCAGCAGGCGATTTTGGACCCCGAGTTGGCGGGTCGCGACCTGCGTATCTCCTCCCAGACGGGCTCCGGCAAGACCGTAGCCCTGGGTCTCCTCCTCGCGCCCACGGTGGCGATCGCCGCTGCGACCGCAGGGCCGCGAAAGACTCGCAAGTCCGCGGTCGCTGCGCCCGTCGCTCTGCTCATCGCCCCAACCCGCGAGCTGGCCGGGCAGCTCGGACGTGAGCTCACCTGGCTGTATGCGCCGCTCCGCGCGCGCGTCCTCGTGGTCACTGGCGGCACGAGCGTCTTCCAGGAGCGCACGCAGCTGCAGACCCTTCCGCAGGTAGTCATCGGCACCCCGGGGCGCCTTCTCGATCATTTGCGTGCCGGCGCCATGACGCTCGAACAGCTCAAGACTGTCGCGCTCGACGAAGCTGACGAGATGCTCGACATGAACTTCGAGGAAGAACTGGACGGCATCCTCGGATACGCGCCCGCGATACGCCGGACGCACCTGGTCTCCGCGACGTTCCCGCGCGAGGTCGTGAGGTTGGCCGACCGGCTTCAGCAAGAACCCGTCTCGGTGCAAGGGACGGCGCTCGGCGAAGCCAACGCCGACATCGAGCACATCGTGATGCGCGTGCGCCAAGCCGATCGATTCAATGCAGCCGTCAACGTGCTGCTGCGCTACCCAGAAGACAAAACTCTGCTCTTCGTGCGCACGCGAACCGAAACCGTCCGTCTCGCCGACGAACTTTGCGCGGCTGGGCTTTCGGCGCGCGCTCTGAATGGTGAGATGACCCAACGGGAGCGAACCGCCACGTTCATGCAGTTTCGTACCGGCGCCGTGCGGTACCTGGTCGCCACCGACGTCGCAGCTCGCGGGCTGGACGTGCAAGACATCGGGCGCGTCATTCAGGTGGATCTTCCCGACAACGCCGATGTGTTCACACACAGAAGCGGCCGCACCGGACGAGCCGGACGTTCCGGCACCAACGTGCTCTTCGCCGCTGCTCGAGCGGAATTCAGAGTGAAAGGCTTGTTGCGCGGAGCGGGCGTCGAGGCCCGAGTAGCCCCCATACCAACTCCCGAAGAGATCTTCGCCGCCACGGACGAGCGGATTGGCGATGGCTTCCTGCGCGACCTCGCGAATTCGGACGGCGAGGTCGACGGCCGATCCCAAGAACTTGCCGAACGCCTGCTCGCCAAGCATTCGCCGGCAGAGCTCGTCGCCTGCCTACTGAAGCGGGAAGCGGAACGCAGTCACGGCACTCCGAGACAGGTTCGGGATGATGCAAAGCCCGGTCACCGCGAGCGCAATCCACGCAAGGTGGGCCCTAAGTCCCCGACGCGGCAGCGGCCGCAAGGTGACTTCATCACGTATCAAGTGAGCTGGGGCGCCCATGCCGGCGCCGACACACGGCGGCTGCTGGCGATGGTCTGCCGGCGTGGAGACGTGTCGAGTAGCCTCGTCGGCGCAATCCGGGTCGCCCCGAAGAGCTCCACTGTGGAGATTTCATCTAGCGTCGCACAGCAGTTCGAACGAGCCGTGACCCGGCCGGACAAGCGAAATCCACGCGCCCAGTTCCGGCGCTGGGATCCGAGCGCTCGCAGCAAGCGCCCCCGAGGCCGGAGCGCGCACGCAAGATAGGAAACTGCCACCTACTCGAATTCGTCGAGGAGCTCGCGGTCGACGTGCTTGCTCACCGTGCGGCGGTCGACGCCTAGGGTTTGGGCCGCCTTTTCGAAGCTCCCCTTCTGCGCGTAGACCCAGCTGCTGTATGCCGACATGACGCGGTCCATGTCGGCCTGCCCGCTTTGCATCTCGGCGAAGAGCGCCTGAAGACCGCGCTTCGGCGCGGGGGCGTCAGGCGGCGTGTAGCGATCGTGAATGAGTAGGTTTCGCACGCACTGCTCGAGCTCGCGCATGTTGCCAGGCCATGGGTAGCTTGCGCCCACGTTCGCGTCGATTCCGCAGACGATGGTGTCGATCAGGTCCGGATCGGCCGAGCCGAGCGCCCGTTGAACGATGACGGTCACCAAGTGCCGCAGCTCGTCCAAGCTACCGCGCAGCTGCTCCCGCAATGAGGGCGTGTGGATGATGTCGGCGCACAATCGATAGTACAGATCCCCTCGGAAACGGCCCGCGGCCATTTCCTCGGACAGGTTCCGATTCGTCGCTGCCACGACTTTGCCCCCGAACTCTCTCGGCTGCGTGTCGCCGAGGCGATGAAACTTGCGCGACTGGAGCACGCGCAGGAGCTTCACCTGGACTTCACCGTCGAGCTCACCGATCTCATCGAGAAACACGGTGTCGGATGGCCACTTGCCCTCGAGGTGACCGGCGCGGTCCTCCCCTGCCCCGGTGAAGGCGCCCTTCTTGTGGCCGAAGAGCTCCGATTCGATGAGCGTCTTGGACATGGCTGCCACATGAAGTGCGTGGAACTGGCCCCTGAAGTCGGTGCGGAAGCGACGTCGACTGACGTCGAACCCGATGAACCGTGAGCAGCCGATCGCGCTCGCCACGAGCTCCTTGCCTGTTCCGGACGGACCCAGAATGAGGGTACTGACTTCATGCATCCGACCCTGCAGATGATCGAGGTAGCGAAGCGGGTCATGGGTGAACACCGATTCCCAAACGCTGCTTCGAAGCTGGGCGGCAGCTCGGGAAGTTCCCAGGATCTGGTGATAGACGAAGTGAAAGGCTCGGCGGCTTTGGTAGAAGATCGCAAACAGCTGCGCCGGCGTTCTCCCCCAGGACGGCGGCCCCACGTGCTCGAGAAGCTCGGTGAAGTCGTCGCAGAACGCGTCATAGAAGTCGATCTTGGGCGATGCCGCGTCTGCCGTGATCTCGAGGTAGAACGCTTGCTCGTATCGGTAGTACAGGACGTAGAGCGCCACGCCCCGGATCAGCTCCCGCTCTCGCTCGGAGAGTTGCTCGCCACGTGCGAGCTCGGTCTGCGCCCTCTTGAGATGCGCTTCGGCGTCGCGTTGAATCGCCCGAAGCACGGGGTCTTCGAGGGACCAGTCCAGCGGCCGGCTCCAGGCGGACCGTGCGACCGCTTCATCCCCCAGGATCACGGCCTCGAGGGTGCGCCGCTCGTCGCCGAAGGGGTTGATGAACCCCAGTCGCCCGATCGCCTCCAGTCTCCGGGCAGTGTGCTCTTGCAGCATGTACAGTAAGTGTACACCAAATGTGCGTTTTTTGTTCATTGCCGGTTGGGCTGCGCCGAATTCGTCAGTGTTTTCAGCACTCTCCGAACTGGCACACCTCCTGCTCTACCGGACACAGGAGGTTGCCCATGAATCGAGTGAAGCGCTGGACGATGACGATGACGAGCTGGGTCGATGGGGTGCTCGCCCAGATCGAGAATCACGAGGCAAACGTCGATGCCGCGATTGTGACGGTGCGGAAGTCGACAGCCCGCGCCCGCGTGCAGCTGCGGCGTGTCGAGCGCGACCAAACGACGCTCAGCAACACGCTTGCTGCGGAAGAAGAAGCGATGAGCGCCTGGCTGCGACGCGCGCAGAAGACCGAAGACGAGGAAGCAGCGCTCGAATGCCTCCGGCGCGCGAAGCTCGCGGAACGACACAGTGCGCGCCTTCGAGCCCGCCTCTCCGAGCACGAGCGAACCCACAAGGAGCTCAACGATGGCATCGGTCAGTTGAATAGCCGTCTCCGCGAGCTCATCGAACGAAGGAACTTGATGCGCACCCGGCAGTCCCGCGCCGAGGCGATGCACGGCATGGCCACCGCAACCACGCCCATCGGCGACCTAGAAGACCTGTTCGAACGCTGGGAGACCCGAGTCACGGAGGTCGAGATTGCAGGCGACGTCGGTGACTACGTCGACACGTTCGAAGCCGAGTTCGAGAGCGCCGAGCAAACCGCAGCGCTCCGCGAAGAGCTTCGCGAGATGAGGTCGGAGGATCACCAGTGACGGCGTCGGTGAAGGAAGAGTCCACTATGGAAGAACCGAGGCTACAGAAGCTCTTTCAGATTCTGCGTTTTTGCGGGGCTGCCATGGTCGTCGCGTCGGCGGGTACGTTCCTCGTTCAACAGTGGGACGAAGTGGGGCAGGTCACCCGCTACCTAGCGCTTCTCGGCACTACGATCCTGCTGCCGGCCGTCGGATATCTATGCGGCGTCCGCTTTCAAGAAGGACGGAGCGCGCGTGTCTTGATGCTCACTCTCTTGGCGATGCTGCCGATCCATGCCGGTGTTCTCGGGGGCTTCGTGTACTCGCAGTTCGGAACGCCCATGGGCGACGTCGCCGCCGTAGCCAAGTGGGTCGCAGACAGCAAAGCGCAGGCCCTCCTGTTGCTGGGAGGGGGAGCAGCCGTCCTCGTTCCACTGACATGGGCCGCGTTTCGCACGCTGTCGCGCTCCCATACCACCCTTCTCACCATCGTGAGCATTGGACTTCATGCACTGGTATTGGTCCCAAACCGTACGGGCGCTTGGGCGACCCTCGGTCTGCTCGCGATCTTCGGGGCAGCGATATGGGCCATCGCGCGGATCAAGCCGCAAACGCGCGAGGCATGGCTAGCGGGAACATCGCTCCTCCTGCCCGGCCTCCTGCTCATGGTCCGCCAGCTCGCCTTCTATGAGATTACGCAGGTGTTCTTTGGAACCATCGCCGCCATTGCCGCATTCGCGATGTTCCTGCTCGGACGCAGGCTCGACGACGTGGCCGTAGAGCGCTTCGCCATCTCGCCCGTACTGGTGTCGGCCGCGTTGTTTGCGAGCCCCATGCAGAGCGCACTTCACCTCAGCAACGCCCGCACCGCCATGCTCATTGGACTGCTGATCGCAGTCGTGATGCTCGCCTTCGGCTGGCAAAGTCAGCGCTCGCGACACTTCTTCGTCTATGGCGCCGTCCAAGTCAACGTCGCGGTCTCATTGCTCACACTGATCATCCATGGCGGCGCATGGGCCGCGCTCCAGTCGATCGCGCTGGGCCTCGGACTTCTTAGTTATGGCTTCATGAGCAAGCGCAGAGTCGAAAGCTATTCCGGCATCGCGATCGCCGCGACTGGCTTCGTCTTCGAGATCGCGCTTGCAATCAGGGAGTTCGGCTGGGGAGGCTGGGCCGCGCTGGCTGCGTTCGGACTCGTGCTTGTTGCCCTCACCGCCTGGCTCGAACGCCGGGCCCGCGCGGCTCGAGTCGAACCACCCGAAGTCGCTCGGCAGCAATCTCACGATAGTTCGCCAATGGGCCGAGGCGTGACCTCAGTCTAGAGCGATCGATACCTTCTTGGTCTTGCCCGCCTCGACCACGACGTACACCGTCTTCGGCTTCTCGGTGCCGAACGGCTTCAGCACCAGCTTGTGCCGACCCGACGACAGCGTCAGTCGGCGCGGGGTGCTCCCGAGTGACTTCTTGCCCTCGTAGATCTGGGCCCAGCCGCCTCGCGTGACCAGGTTGATCGTCCCGGGCTGCGCGGTCGCGCGTTGCTTCGACCGGGCGCGCCTCTGAGCCTTCGGCTTGGCCTCAACCCGCGGTTCTTCGGCTATCGGCTCCGCCCGTTCCTCGCTCCGCAACTCCGGGGCCTCGCCAGCCAGGAGTGGAATTTCGGGCGGCGCCTCGAGTTGGGAGGGCACGACCGGGGTCGCAACCTCGCCCGTCTCCTGATTCACCGTTCCGTAGGCGCCAAACGCCGTCGCCACGACGAGCGCAACGGCGCCTAGGATCGAGGCAGCGAGGTGCTTTCGTCGCCGCGACCCGGGCTCTAGGATTTGCGTTGCTCCAGCGAACCGCACTTCGGTCGCGGTGTGTGTGCCATCCACATCATTGGCTTGCGGCATCGTAGGCAACGAGGTGCTCGCCATCCGCGCGATCTCCATCAGTTGGCTCTTGCGCGCCTCTCCCTGAGGAAACACTTCTCCCATCCATTCCGATAGCTCGGCCGGCCCCATGATCTCGTTCTGGGACCCGAGGAATTGTCGGAGCGCCCGCCCCATCTCTCTTGCGGTTCGCCAACGATCTTTGGGATCCCGTTCGAGCGCCTTGAGCACGATTCGGTCGAGCTCCTCCGGAATCTGAGACCGATAATCCGAGGGTGGCCGGATCTCATCGTACAGAACTGAATGGATGGTGTTTGCCGTCGTGTCGCCCTTGAAAAGTCGCTTGACCGCGAGCATTTCCCAGAGCGCTACACCTAGCGCCCAAATGTCGACCCGCCGGTCGATTGGGTTGGCGGTCAGTTGCTCTGGAGCCATGTACGCGAAGGTGCCTTTCACCTGTCCCGTCGAGGTATGATGCAGGCGCTGGTTTGCGCTCGCGATCCCAAAATCGACCACTTGGACAGTCCCGTCGTAGGTCACGAAGAGATTTCTCGGAGAGACGTCGCGGTGAACGACGTGAAGCAAATCACCGTTGGCGTCTTTGAGCTCATGGGCCGCATGAAGGCCCTCGCACGCGTCCGCGATGATCCGGGCCATTCTCAACGGCAGCAGCGGCGACCGTCGGTGGCTCTGTTGCCCGGCCGCCCGGCTCATGAGTCGCGAGAGCGGCTCACCAAGCAGATACTCCATCGCGATGTAGTGCTCGCCGTCGGCTTCGCCGAAATCAAAGACGCTGCACACATTGGGATGCGTGATTCGCGACGCGATGCGGGCTTCGTCGAGAAACATGTCGAGATAGCCCTTCTCTTTGGCGAGGTGCCGGTGAATGCATTTGAGCGCGACCAGCTTCTCGAAGCCCGACACTCCGTCGATGCGGGCTAGGTAGACCGACGCCATCCCGCCCGAGGCGAGCTCGAAGCAGAGCTCGTAGCGGCCGATCCGTTGCGGATCGGTCCGTTCCGGTTTCTCCGAGTCATCTACCGGAGACAGAATCTCCACCTCAGGCTCCTCCGGAGCCGCCGCCTCTTCGGCACCCAATCTAGTCCTCCCTCGCTCCACTACAGCCTAAACGAAGCCACATTGCCGTTGCTAACGTAATCTTTGGATATTTATGTATTTCTGGCTAAGTTTGATCGGAGGTGGAGGGTATGGTCACCAGACTTGGAATTATTGTGCTTTTTGCCTCGGCCTGGGCACTGCCCACGCCGGTGCGGGCGCACCCCATGTTGGACAGAGCAGTCGCCTCCTACGAGGAAGCCAATTTCCAGGCGGCGCTTCAAACGTTCGACGCTGCCGCACGCAACGCGGATTTGTCCGTGGAGGAGCTCCTCGAGCTGTTCGAGATGCGAGCTCTGGTCCACCACGCGCTCGGCGACGAAGCCGCGATGCGAGCTGACCTCCGCCGCCTGACCGCTGTGCGTCCAAGTTACGAGCTCGGTCGCTTGGCGCCTCCGCCGGTACGCAACGCATTCGAAGAGGTGCGCGAGGCCAACGGAGGCACGTTCGGAGTCGAACTACGGATCGACGAGACGATCTTCGACGGCGCGCCCTGGGTGGTCGCCCGTGTGTTGCGGGTGCCGGAAGGTCTCGTTGATCACGTGACCCTCCAGTGCCGTGTCCACCGCGACAGCGATACGATCTCGCGCACGTCGCAGGGCACCCAGGCGCGGCTGAAGCTGCCCGAGTCGGGTGACCACCACGGCTGCGCGGCAACGGCGCGTACTCGGCAAGGCGGTGTGCTGTTCAGCGCCACGATGGATCCAGTGGTCCCGCTGCGTCTGCCGAAGTCTCGGAACATGATGCGGGTGCCCGAGTACCGGCCGCACGCGGACGCTCCGAAGGCGAAGAAGAAGAAGTGGCCGTGGATTGTTGCTGCGAGCGCGGTCGTCGTCGGCGCCGGAATCGCAACGGGCGTTGTGCTCTCGCAGCGGTCCAAGAGCAGCAACGACTCCGCTGCCGGCGCGGTTACGGTCAGCTGGTAGGTCAGTCGACGCTAAGGGCCGGCCATGAAGTTCTGCGTGACTTCGCCGACGTCGAGGGCCCGATCGTAGACAGCGATCAAGTGGAGCTCTCCCAGCCATGCTCGGTCGCGGGTCGCCTCGTTCGCAACCAGGATCGGGTAGGTCCCGTCCCAGGGTGTCAGTCCACCCGTGCGCATGAACGTCTGGTTTTCGACACCATCGACGTAGAGCACCTCCGCACCATCGGAACTGTGCGTATAGACGACGTGCGTCAGGGCCGTCGTGGCCGTGCCGGCCGTGGTGAACACCGTTGGGTTACCATTGGCCCAGTCCAATTCTCCGTCGGCGCGGAATCGGGCAGCGTACGTGCTCGTGCTCTGGCCTAGGAGAAAGTTTCGGTTCCCCGTGTCCGTGGACATGCTGATGATTCGCGCGGGACCTGTCTGGGTGAAGTTCGCAGGATTGATCCACGCCTCGACGGTGAGCTCGCCACTCGCCTTGGCGCGCGTCGCCAGCTTGGTTGCCGCGCCTGCGGTAGAAAGCGCGGTGGCTGTATTGATGGTGAGGTGATTCGCGGACCAGGCGACGTTGCCCGGATCCGCCACGATCAAGTCATGCTCTGGGAGCACGCCGGATTGATCGGCAACTGTGGAACCGCTGCCCTCGTCGAACGCGTAGAGCAAGATCAGTCCGGCATCGACCCGCATCAGCGGCATGCCGCCGGTACCGCCAGTCCCCCCGGTGCCATCGACGCAGTTGCCCGTTTGGATCGAGCAAGTCTGGTCGCTGTCACAGCCGTCAACGTTGAACGTGCTCAGCGTCACGTCGAGCGTGTCATTCGAGCTCGCGATGGTGACTGGCGAGCAACCGGCGGCGACCACCGCGCAATCCTCGTCCTGGGCAAGCGCGTATAGGCCGTAGTCTCCAGCGTCGGGGGTATCGTCAAACGCACCGTCTTCGCCGTCACGAAGCACGTAGGTGCTTGCGACCACGGGTACCGGGCGCATTCCGAGTGTCACGTCCGCGCAGGAGTCGACGAGGTAGACCTCGACGCGCACGGCACGGTCACGCGCAGACCTTGCAAGGGTCGAATCGAAAGACACGCCGAAGCTCGGGCCGTTTGGCGTGGAGCCGGCGCACCCCGCGACCAGCGCGGCGGCGCACGCAATCCAAGAAAGTGCGCGAATTTCGTGTGCGAAACGCATGAGATCGACCCATCTCAGAGTAGCGATAATTTCCTATTTTAACCAACTTTTCCGTTATTTATGGATCGTGCGGGGGCCTCCCCGCACCCACAATCGCCAGAACAGGCGCCTGCTTCGGATCTGCTATCTTCGGCGCCGACGTGGGTGCCAGATACTACGCGATCGTCAATAGGGCGGCTGCCGGTGGACGATGCGCACGGCTCGCACCGGACGCGCTCGCGGCCTTGGAGGCTCGCGGGGTTGCGTTCGACATCGCCTTCACCGAAAGACCCAGGCACGCCACGGAGCTCGCTAGGGCTGCAGCGGCCAGCGGACGCAGGCATTTTCTCTCCGCTGGGGGAGACGGTACCGCCTCCGAGGTCGTCAACGGACTCGTCGAGGCCGGTGTCTCAGAGGAATGCGAGCTCGCCATGCTGCCCCTCGGCACAGGGAACTCCTTTCTGCGGGATTTCGGCATCACCGACATCGAAAGCGCAGTCGACGCCACCGCTCGCGGTCACAGCACCCCGATCGACCTGCTCCGGCTGACGCATGACAACGGCGTGATCCATTTCATCAACACCATGGGCACGGGCTTCGTCGCCCGAGCCGGAGAGCTCACCAACCACCGTTTCAAGTCTCTAGGCGCCGCGGGCTACATCGCCGCAGTTTTCGTCTGTGTCGCTCGACTCCAGTACGAACAGAACACGCTCCGCTATGCGGGCACGACCGACGATGCAACGACGGTGCTCACATCGTTTTCCAATAGTCAGTACACCGGCGGCTCGATGCGGATGGCCCCGGACGCACAGGTTTCGGACGGCTTGCTCGACGTCGTCCGAGCGGGCCGGCTCGGACGAGCCACCCTAGTTGCCGCGTTCGCACGGATCTTTTCAGGGACGCACATCGATGGCGAGGACGTTTGGACCCGCAAAGTCGACCTCGTCGAGTTCGTCAACCCGTCGCGTCAAGCAGTGCTCATCGATGGTGACCTCTATCACCTGACACCAGTCTCGATCGACGTCCTTCCCGGCGCGCTCCGCCTCGTCGTATGAACCAAGTCACCAGCGTTTGGAGTCGAATTGCCAGTGCGATCATCTGGATGTTGGCCGGTGGGTTCCTGGTGTTCGCGCTCTCGTTCCTCACCGTTGTCTATCAATTCGTGAAGCCAGACCGTGTTCAGTTTTTAGAGCGCTTGTACTGCAAGCTCCAGCTGGCGCTCACCTTCAACAAGCAGACGCATCAGGTGCACACGGGGGTCGACCCCCAGACGCAGTACCTCTTCATCCAGAATCACACGAGCCATCTCGATCACGTCGCGATGTACACCGCGACGCCGCATTTCAAGCAGGGCATCGAGCTCGAAACCCACTTCGACTATCCTTTCTACGGCTGGTTCATGAAGGCGCGCGGCACCATTCCCGTGCCGAAAGATCGCCGGGGTGCGTTGGAGACGCTGCGCCAGGCGGTTCGTTCGGAAGTCGATGCGGGTCACTCGATTCTGGGGTTCCCTGAAGGGCATCGCACCCTCACCGGCCAGGTCGGCCGATTTCACGACGGCTTGTTTCGCATCGCGATCGAGCTGGGCGTGCCCATCGTTCCCGTGGCAGTGACGGGGCTCTACGACGTACTGCACAAGGGGTCGCTCATCATTCGGCCCGGCAACGAGATCATCGTCTACGTCGAGGAGCCTATCCTGACCGACGGCATGACCGCCGAAGACGTGCCTGCGTTGCGGGACCGGGTGCGAGATATCATCTCTGCGAGGGTCGAGACGCGTCGCCACGGCGTCGCGCGCGGCGTGTGACCGCTTTGAACACCTTCTGAAACATCGCAGCGTCGCCGGTGACCGGCTCACGCTGGTCCTTCTTGTCGCCCGACTCGGGGTACAGCTGATAGGCCGCGTTGAGGACGCGATCGATGGCATTCGGAGCAATGCCGTACGCGAACTCAAACAGATTCCCCATTGGGATGGCCACGCGCTTGGGCCGATGAATGATGCCATCCACGATCAGGTCGGCTGCCTGCTCAGGGGTACGCATTGGAAACGCATCGTAGATGGTCGTTGATTTCATCATCGGAGTCTTGACAAGCGGCATGTAGACCGTCGTGACTTTGATTCCATCCTTCAATGCCTCGACTGCGAGCACCCGGCTGAAGGCATCCAACGCTGCTTTGCTGGCGATATACGCCCCGTAGCGCGGGACGTTCACCTGCACACCGATCGTCGACACGTTGAGGATCTGCCCCTGCTTCTGGGCGCGCATGCCCGGAAGGAAGCCCATGATGAGGCGCACCGCGCCGAGGAAGTTGAGCGAAAGTGTCCGCTCGAAGTCATGGACACGGTCGTACGATTTTTGCACGCTTCGGCGAATCGAGATGCCCGCGTTGTTGACGAGGATGTCGACCTGCCCATGCTCCGCGAGCACCGTCACGATGAGACGCTCGGTATCCGCCGCGTCGGACAAGTCAGCCGCATAGACGAACGCAGTGCCGCCTCGCGCTTCGATGCCCTGCCTCATCTCGTCGAGCTTCTCAGAGGACCGAGCGACGAGCAGGACCTTCGCGCCGGCGTCCCCAAGTCGGTTGGCCAAGGCTTCCCCTATCCCGCTCGATGCGCCGGTCACCATGACGGCGCGCCCAACGACACGTTCCCGCAGGGCGCTGTCTTGGTTTGCACTCACGGGCGGATCGTACCCGAGCTGGGACAAACTGCAGTCGAAAACCGAACTACTCGTCGATTTCCCGTCTGTACAAGGCTTGCACGTGCCGCGCGTTGTTACCCTCGAGCAGGTTGATGCGTTGAATCTGGGCTGGCCCTGCCTCGATGACCTCCTTGGCGACCAGCCAATCGACCGACTCCGTGTACGGCGGCGTCGTGAGCGACCCCTTGTAGTGGTAGTAGTGGATGTTGTTGAAGTTGAAGCCTGATGGGAACATGTCGTGAAGGAATACGTCGTGTATCTGTGTGGACTTGCCTTTCTTGGTTGGAATCGCATCCAGAAACTCGTCCAAGAACCGGTTCGCTTCGCCCATTCGGACGAGGATTGAGATGGACAAGTAGGCCGGCGGACTATCGGCCGAAGGGCCCGGCCGCGAATGAACGAGATGCATCTCCATCGGATAGGTGATGCCGTCGATGAGATGCTCGGAGGGCGTGTGAAAGTGGAGCTGCATGAACTCGTAGACGTGGCCATCGAACTCGGTGGTGATTCCTCGCCCGAAGCCGAGTTGAACCGTCGTGCCCAGGTTCCTCACCACTTCGGCCTCGTCTCCGCCGCGGTACACGATCGTGTGTTTTCCGTGCTCGGTCTCGTGGGAGAGGATATTCACGGGGGACTGGAGGAGGCCATGATCGATGCCGGGGAGCGCGTAGTACTCGTTCGAGTCCGACTTCCCGCTGGCGTGATGGCCCGCAGCCGCCGCCTGGGCTTTGGCTGCCTCGCAGGGAGGGCACGACTTGGACGTGCACCCCATGCCAGTAGCGATGGCGATCGCAAGCGCAGGGGACACCCAGCTCTGAGGCTTCATGCGCGGGTATCTAGGGACCTGAGCCCACGGTGGTCAAGCTCCCCTGTCCCTCGAGACGTATGCTTCGATTTCCCTGGTGGAATCGGTAGAAATGACGCTGGACGCGGCGCAGTCGACCGAGTCCGCCAGCCATTGCATCCGGAGAACGTCACCACCGCGGTACTCGGGGAGGAGCCCTGCAAAGGAGAACCCCTGGGCGCGGAGGGCCTCGGTCGCGACTGGGGTCGCGGGATGTGCGAGCGAGAGATCGGCGTGGGCGACCAAGCCGCCGCGGTCCTCAGCAGCGCGTATCTCCGCCTCCACCCGAGCCCCGAGGTCGCCGCCTGCACTCGCGATCACGAGGCGAAGAATCTTGCGCCGCTCATCGTAAGCTCGCCCTAGCTCCGAACGCCGCTCGCCGGGATCGGCATCGGCTTGCAGGACGATGCGCGACAGGTGCGCGTCAGCGTATAGGGCCTCGATCTTGGCTCGGTAGCGTTGCGGCAAATAGACGCTCCGTTCCGGTGCGCGGCCGAACGGCAGCCATCGGATCAGCGAGCTCGTGCGGGAGCCGGGGGCCGGCGTGTCCATTTGCTGAAATACGACGTCGCCTGGCATGTTGGCGAGCATCAAGCCCGTGTCGATCCCGAAGCCGGCACCGATCCGTTGCGTCGCCGCATGCACGGTCACTGGATAGTCGTGAACACCTATGAGCCCGAGCGCGACCGACTGCTGCGCAAGCCCCGCCGCGACGCCGCGTGCAATCCCCCTGCCCCGAAATGCGGGGTCGACCAGGGTCATGCCGGCGTCTGCAGTAATCCCCGTGTGCTCACGCATGCTGATCCCCATGTGACCCACGAGCTGACCTGCCTCGGCGAACGCGCCGATCGAATGAAGACGCCCGGTCTTCAGCAGCTCACCGACCACAGTTTGGTCATAGAACGATGGATCGATGTAGGTCTCGCCGTAGCAGCGGCGGATCAACCCGACCAAGAGCGGCGCTTCCTCGGACGCAACGAGTCGAACAGTGACACCGTCGGCGGAGCTCAAGGTAAGCGGCGCTCTTCGTCAGGCAGATCGAGCGCCAGCGTGCCGCCCGGATTGAGGATGTTCCGGGGATCGAAATGGCGTTTGAGAGCACGCAGCACTTCGAGCTCATCGCTGCCGATCTGGCCTTCGAGCCAGGGCGCCGTCATTTTTCCAATACCGTGGTGGTGGCTCATCGTCGCACCGGACGACTGAACGGCGTCGAGGATGCCGCGGTGGAATTCCAGAAACTCTTGGTGGCCCATCTTCGCAATGAAGATGAAATACAGATTGGCCCCCTGCGGATAGCAGTGAGACATGTGCGTCATGCACACGGTTTGCGGGCGGCTCTTCACGAAGGCGCGCACGTGATTGTGAACCTTTGGGAGGTCGTCCCAGTTCGTCGCACATTCGAGGGTATCGATGAGAATGCCATAGTCCTGCAGGTCCTCACGCATGTAGGGGTCGGCGAATCGCCCATGCTCCCACTTCTTGGTGATGAGTCCGGTCGTATACATCCCGCCGTGCGCCCTACAAACTTCGCGTAGGCGGCGTTTGACCATCGCTGTGTAGGCGCCGTCTCCGTCGACGGTGCCTAGCATCAGGCAGCGCTCCCCCTTCTTGAAGCCTCGCAGAGTCACGAGCGTGTCGATAGGCGTTCCTTCGACACCATAGAGCTTGAAGGCAACGTCGGTTTCCTCCGGGTCGGACAATCGAAACACCGATGGAGAGCCAAATTCGGACTGCATGATTTCGCGCGCGGCTGCGGTTGCCCTCGGCCAATCGGGAAAGATGAAGCTGAAGCGGCGCGTGTTCTCGGGCTGGTAGCGGAAGATCTTCAGGGTGATCGCCACCAGGACCCCGTATGCCCCTTCGCTTCCGATCATGATCTGATCGATGTTCGGCCCGGTTGCGTATGCCGGGACATCGACGGTTTTGATTGTGCCCACCGGCGTGATGTACTCCTGACTCAGAACCAGGTCCTCCGCCTTGCCGTAGTAGGTCGAGTTCTGACCGGCCCCACGCGTCACGACCCAGCCCCCAGCCGATGAGAACTCGAAGGACTGCGGGAAATGGCCACACGTGTACGCATGCGGCGCATCGAAGCGCTCACGTGCCTGATTGAGCTCGGCCTCGAGGTCGGGTCCCAAGATCCCTGGCTCCACCGTGACGGTTTGATTGACCGCGTTGAGGGAGAGGACGCGTTTCATGTGCGTGCCTAGGTGGATCGAAACCCCGGCTTTGAAGCATTCGGTCCCCCGCGTGACACTCGACCCTGCACCAAAAGTGTAGAGCGGGATCTCCTGCTCGTGGCAATAGCGAACGATCTTCTCGACGTCGTCGCGATCGCGGGGATGCAGCACGAGGTCCGGAAGATTCTCGACTTGGTGGTCTCGGAGGCGAAGCGCGTCGATCATCGTCTTGCCGTACGACACGCGAAGCCTGGAGTAGACGTCGTCGCTCACGTTCTCGGTGCCCAGCAGGTCACGGAAGAAACCCACTTGCTCCTGGGTGAGCGAGATGGGTGCGTCCGCCGCCACCTCTTCGAGGCCGAGCTTCTGGGGCGTGCTGAAGTAGTCGTCGTCGAGCCCGAACGAGTCCTTCATCAGAGTGTAGAGCCGTGGGTTCGGATGCTTGTAAGCCTCTGGCGCGCCCCACTTGAACGCCGATCGATAGGAACGCTTGGGCAGAGCTCCCTCGAACCACTGGGGGGTGAACGAATCCTTGGGCGTCATGGTCTCTCTCTTTCGTTCGGTTGAACGGGCATGTCCCACGGGGTCCCCATCAACGCCAGCTTGAACCGCTGGAGCCTCGAAGGCTGTGCGCGATTGGGCCGCAACGGTAGCTCATGCTCGTCCATGAGCCCGGAATCGAGCCCATCGATCAGTTCGAGTGCGCCATGGGGCCGAAGCAGGTCGTCGACCGTTCTGCGGTTGGGTTCACTGAGGCTTCGATACTCGTTCTGCAATACCTCGAGGCAGTAGACACGGTAGCGCACGACCTTGAGATTCTTGTAGGTCACACCATGCGCATCGTGGTCGACTCGTGACTTCCCCGAAGCCCACGCTCCCGCGTTCCGTAGCAGAAACGGCCAGTAGCTCTGCGTGATGTCCCGGAGGAAGAACTCCCACCCAGGGTGAGAGAAGTCGCTTGGGATCGGCTCCCTCCCAAGACGATGGGCGCGCGCGTTCCAAACCCGTCCGACCCACGCATAGACCGCAGGCGCCCGCTCTTCCATCACACGGCTCGGCGTCGGGTCCTGAGCGTAGTGGCGGAACATCGGCCCGAACAAGCCGATGTCCACCAGCGTGGGGTGGCTCCCAAGCAAGTAAGGTTGATCCTCGAGCAGCGCGTCCATGGCATCGAGGAGGTCTAGGTACTGCTGCTTGATGTGCGGTTCGGTTTCCGTGCTCAAACCATCACCGGAGAGGTAGGTCGCCATCTGACGGCGGCCGTAGTACCAACCAGCAAGCCAATTCGGCGCCGGAAAATCGTCGAGCACCTCGTGACCGATTCGCCTCATCAGCAGCTTGCGCGACTCCTGGGGCTGCCAGCGCCAATACAGAGCGGAGCGCCAGCACCATTCATCGGCATAGTCTTCGACGAGCTTCGACAAGAAGCGAAGCACCGGGTCTTTCGGGATCACCGGGGGTTCCGGATACTGCGACTCGAGCCATTCGATCATCGGCGTCGTGTCTTTGAGCCATCGCCCGTCGGCAAGACGGAGCACGGGCACCTTCATCAGCCCGGTGGCCTGGAGAATCTCGTCTCGCATGACGTTCATGTCGACGACACGCCGCTCGAATGGAATCTCCTTGTAGCGGAGGTATGCCTCCATCTTGCCACTGAAGTACGACATGTCCGCGACGTAGGCGGTGATCGGCTCCCAATCGGGATGTCGTGACTGCGGCATTCCAGTTACTCCGGCGTTTCCTGAACAGAATTGGAGCTGCGCAAGATACCATGCCAGGGAAGCCGCCGAAGCCCCCATGTGTAGGGAGTCGAGGATGAGCGGGGGGGAAGTCCTGGTCATCGAGGGCTTGATGAATTGGCTCACTGCCTTCAGTGTCCAGTTCGGACCGCGGGCCTTGGTCAGAAGACTCGGCCGCCGGTTGCACCACACATCATGAGCACGAGATTTTGCCTAGTCGCTGGGGGGTTGGCGCTCCTCTTCTCCACATCGGTCGTATCGGCACAGGGGGCCTGGTCGGCTGAGCCAGATCCGAGCTCGACGTATACGAGCCGGCCCGTCGAACAGTATCCACCACCTTCTTCGGCGGAGCAGAGGGCCATGCACCGCGGTTACCAGGGTTCATTCAGCCTGGGCGTCCCGGTTTGGTTGGATGTCGACAGGAACGTGGTGCGGCCCGGGGCCGACCTGAATTTCTTCGGCGGCTTTGATATCGGTTACGCCGTTTTCGGGCTCGCACTCGGGGCCATGTGGACGCCGATGAACTTGTACAACATCCCCGAGGCTCCACCGAACTCCGGCTACGACCGGAGCCCGATGACCCGCCTCTACTTTGCCCCGGAGGTTCGCGTTCAGGTGCCGAACAACACGCCGATATTGCCGTATCTCGGCATCACCTTCGACGCGAACTGGTGGCGCGTGAAGGAAACGGACATCGTTTGCGGCGGCGTGTACTACTACTACTGCGCGCGAGTGGCGGTATTCCGATTCACTCCTGGGATGACCGCCAAGCTGGGAATGGGTTTCCGCGTATCCTCAGGAACCCACATCGACGTCGGCGTCAAGTACTCCCTGTCGGGGACCGGCAGCTTCTTCTTTCGACGAGAACAGTGGATCACGCCGTACATCGGCATCCTGTTCCGCTGACGTCTACGCGTACTTCTTGAGCTCTAGCCGCGCGACCATGCCGCGGTGCACTTCGTCCGGGCCGTCGGCGATGCGGAGCGCGCGGGCCATGGCCAGCAAGCGCGTGAGCTCGGCATCCGCCATGCCTTCGCCCCCGTGGATCTGAATCGCCGCATCGGTGACCGATTGCAGCACGTTCGGGGCGATGACCTTGATCGCGGAAATGTCGACGAGCGCCCCAAAGGTGCCGAGCGTGTCGAGCGCCCATGCGGCTTTCATGGTCAAAAGTCGAGCTTGATCGATCGCCATGCGGGAGTTGGCGATGATGTCGCGGTTGCCGCCGAGGTTCGAAAGCGGTTTGCCGAATGCGACGCGGTGTACCGCTCGCTGGCATAGGCGCTCGAGCGCGCGCTCGGCTGCGCCGATCGAACGCATGCAGTGATGAATGCGCCCGGGGCCCAGGCGGCCTTGCGCGATCTCGAAGCCGCGGCCTGGTCCAGCGATGATGCTGCGGACCGGGAGCCGAACGTTGTCGAAGAGCACCTCGGCATGGCCGTGGGGCTCGTCCAGGTGGCCGAACACCGGCAGCATGCGTAGGGTCTTCACGCCCGGCGCAGCCGTCGGAACGAGCACCATCGAATGCCGCTCGTGTCGACCCGCATTGGGATCGGTGACGCCCATGAAGATGTAGAAGGCGCAGCGTGGATCGCCTGCGCCACTGGTCCACCACTTCTGACCGTTGAGCACGACCTCGTCGCCGACGACCTCGCAGGTTGCCTGCATATTGGTGGCATCGCTCGACGCGACGGCGGGTTCGGTCATGGCAAAACCGGAGCGGATCTCTCCGGCGAGCAGCGGTTCGAGCCATTGCTTCTTCTGCTCGTCGGATCCGTACTTCACCAGGACCTCGGCGTTCCCGGTATCTGGCGCGCTGCAATTGAACACCTCCGGCGCTAGGAAGCTTCGGCCGGTGATCTCGGCGACGGGCGCGTAGTCACGATTGTCGAGGCCGGCCCCGTACTGCTCGTCAGGCAGGAACAAATTCCAAAGCCCGAGCGCCTTGGCCTCCGCCTTTAGCTCCTCGAGAACCGGCGGAATCTTCCATCCATGCCAATCGTCGGTGCCGACCAGCTGATCGAGGTAGGTTTGCTCATTGGGCACGATGCGCTCACGGACGAAACGCTCCGCCTGTGCCATCACGCTCGTCGCCCGCTCCGAATGCTGGAAATCCATAGACCGCGGTGATACCGCATGGCCCTGCATAATTCACGCACGAACTACACAGATCAGGTGCTAGGTTGCGCCCGGCACAGGTAGACCAAGAGTATGACGACACAAAGCAATCCCCTAATCGACGACGGCCTCGTCGATTTCCTCCTCTACTCCGTTCTCGACGCCGAGTCGCTCTGTGAGCTCGGGCCATATCAGCAGCACTCGAAGGAAACCTTCGACCTCTACATCGACAGCGTCAGGCGCTTCGCCCGGCAAGACTT
>CALLDH010000245.1 GCA_937998345.1 uncultured bacterium
GGGATTCATCCTGGCGTACGCGGAGATCAACTTTCTCCACTTCGCGGCTCTTCTCTTCCTGGTCTGCAGCGTGGTGCTGGTCGGCGTCTCCCTGCTGACCCGGGCGCCGGACGCCGGCAAGCTGGACGGCCTCACCTTCGCCACCACCCCGTCATCGGAAGACGCCCCGCCTTCGCGATGGCGGACCCAGGATCGGTGGGCCTCGGTGCTCCTCGTCGTGCTGGTCGCGTTGGTATGGTTCTACTTCAGCCCGTGGGTGCATCCCTGACGACGGCCCGGACCCCTCACGTCACTCGGGCTCGATGACCACCGTCTGAAGCGACCCCGCGGGGCTCGTGACCGTCGCCTCCTGCTCTCCCATCCGAACGACGTAGGCGACGTCCGCGGCGCCCTCGTTGAAGACGTGAACGGCGATGGTTCCGTCCGGGTTCCGAATCGCCGACGCGTGAAGACCGAGCGGCCCCTCGACGCCGGTCTCGAGGACCACGCCGCCGGGCCGGCTATGGCGGGAGATCTGCTTCACGACGTAGAAGAGCGGCGTGTAGTAGACGGTGTCCGTGTCTCCATCGACCATTACCGGCGCGAGGCAGAAGTTGTTGACGTGGTTCGGTCCGCCGCGCTTGTCGAGAACGATGTTCCAGTCGATCCAGCCCGCGAGCCAGTGGCCCATGCCGACCACGAGGTCCCGGGCGTATCGGAAGGCCGGGGCGTACATCGGGTGGTCGACCTCGCGATTCTGGGCCCAGTCCCAGCCCCAGTCGGTTGCCTCCTTCTCCCAATACCAGGCGTCGTCCTGCCACCAGGCGTACGGCTCTTCACAGCCGCACGGTGGCTTCAAGCACTGTTGATTGCAGGACGCCTCCGCGGAGACGCTGTCGATGGTGCCCTCGGTATGAATGATGACCTTGTCCGGGTAGAGCTCGTGCTGCGCGTCGAGCACATCCTCGTAGACCCGGAAGGTGCTGTTGTACCAGTGGACGGCGGTGCCGTATGTAAAGGGAGACGCGATCTCATCGCCGAAGATGACCCGCGTGTAGTCGGGCATCTCGGCGCGGTTCTGGTCGAAGATCAGGATGGGCGTTTCGAGCTTGGCCTCTTTCAGACGGGGTCCGAGCACGCGGATGAAGTCGCGCTGCTCCTCCGGGGACATCTCCATGCTCTCCCAGTTGCCACCATTGCCCATGGGCTCGTTGACCGGGGTGAGTGCCCAGATATCCACGCCGGCCTCTCGATACGCCTGGAGATAGGCGACAAAGTAGCGCGCGAAGGTGTCGTAGTGGTTCTCGAGAAGCCGACCTCCACGGCGTTGCGCGGGATCGTAGTACTTGCGGTTGTCCTTCATCCAGGGCGGCGCGGTCCAGGGCGAGGCCACGATTCGAAACGAAGCCCCGGGAACCGCTTGTGCGTCGGTGATCAGTTCGAGAAGGCCGTTCTGCCGGTCCTCTTCGATGGAGAACCCGGCGAGGCTGGGGTCGTCGTCGGGGGTGTAGTCGTAGCTGTACTCAGAGAAGTCCGAGCTCCCGACGTGGGTCCGGGAGAGCGCGTACCCCGCCCCATCCGGCCCGAAGTATGCCGCGAGCACCTCGGCCCGCTTCTCCCGCGAGAGCTTCCCGAGGGCTGCGGCTGACGCCTGGGTCAGGGACCCGCCGACCCCGTGAAACACTTGCCGCTCCCGGTCCGGGTACACGGTGATCCCTGCGCTCGCTCTGGCCGGCCCTGACGTAGGCACGACGAGCGAGATGGTTCCGGACTTTCGCATCGCATCGCCGGCGCGGGAGGTCAGAAACACCTCCGCCCGTCGCACCTCACCCGAGTCTGCTGGCGCTGTCGCGGGGCGGGTCGTCCCCTTTCCACAGGCGGCGATGCATGCCACCGCGACGACCAGGATAAGCACCGCGCGGGCTGCGCGAAACCGGCGCGTCATCGAGCTCGGCGGCGTGTTCACCGCTGCGAACCTGCCACCGAACGCGGCCAGACTCAAGGTGCGCCGCGCGGGCGCCAACCCTGCGCGCTTGGCTCGAGAGGCTTCACCATCGTGGCGCGGCCGTGCTCGGCGATGGCGCGGACCCGACACCTTCGGACATCGACACGCTAGCGCCTCTCCTCGAGGAGGTCACACGAATCCACGGGGCCCGGGCCCTCGAGCGGGAGCTCGGCCTGACACCCCTTCGGTCGAGGACGCGCGACCGCGAGGAGATCCCACCACGAGCTGCGGATTGCGAAGCCCACCACGGAGTTGACAGGTTCGCGCGTTGGGCCCGGAGAAACCTCCGACCTGCTTTGCGGACGACCGAGCTACGAAGTTGGGGTGACGTCCACGACGTTTGCAGCCGTTTTGGTGTCGTGATTCGACCGTACGCCAACGCGCTTGTGTTTGAGGATGTCAAATGTGGCGTTCACGTGAAAGCCTCCTTCGTCGCTCGCCAGCTCAGCAAGCCTCGGCTCTGCGAACGGCTCGGGCGCGCCAGAGCCTGTGGAAGGAGTACGAACAGAGCCTCGAGCGAGCGCGCCCGCAGCGCTGGGAGGCATGGAGCAGCTATCGCAACTCTGCCTCTCGCGAGCGGGCACAGCTCAAGCGAAAGGATCACCTTCAGCGGAGCGTCATCGCCGCGCTACCCGTGGCCGGCCGCGACCGAAAGCAACTCCGTCGACAACTCGCGCTTCGACAAACCATCGAAACCCGAGCCCTCAAGCGAAAGCTCGCGATCCAACGCTCGGCGATTCAGAAGACCTGGCATCCGGGGACCTGGCGCCAGTTCATCGCAAGCAGCGCCGCCAAGCGCGACGCCCGCGCGATTCGACTTCTACAGCGACGAGAGCGGGAACGCGACCGTTCCAGCGAGGAGAGGGAGTTGTGAGATTCAGTGAGATGGAGTGGAGCTGTAGATCGGCGCTCATCATCATCCCGATGGGCTAAGCGGCTCAAGGGCACTCGGGATGCACGTGAAACTCTGCCTCGTCCGGTTGGCTCTCCTTCAGAACCATTCCAATGGAATTCTTTGCGTGGTCCCACGCAGTCGCCCGAATCGATACGATCGCCTTCCCAGCCTCGATATCGCCGCCGCCGAGCGTGGTTAGATAGTCTTCGATCGCTAGAATCATCGCGTCTTTTTCGGTCGCGCTGAAGAGCGGATACGCGTACGTAATCGTCTCGCCACCGACCTGGATGCCATGCAGCACCACGTCACGAAGATGGTCTGGGCCGTACTTTTGATACTGGTGAAGCAGGTAGTCGCCGCGGCGCTGGAACGATCGTTCGATCTTCTGTCGGTTATTGTTGTGGAAAGCCTGCTGGCTCACGGTATTGCAGATCGCGCCGTTGCAATCGGGGACGGGCGAAACGAAAAGAGTCTGCATTTGTGCGCTGGTGTAGAAGAGCTCACTCACAGGAACGGTTCTGCTCGAGTTCAGCGTGATCGTGTTGTACGGATCGTCGCCATGCGTCATCGATCGATCGACAGACTGAAATATCGGCCGGCAATGATGGCTTTCGTCGAAGATGATCTGCGCCAGCTCAGCAGGGATGTTGATCGCGCGAAGCATCGAGATGTAGAGCCCTGTCGTGCCCCCACATCCAGGCGTGATGTGCTTTCGTCCGTCCAGTGCGTAGAGAATGCGATCAATTGGTGGGTGTCCCTCGTAGCCGTACTGCTCGAACGGATCTTGCCCGCTGTTGTGAAACAAGCGCGCGCGCATCCAGTCCGTCAACGCGTAGATCGTATCGAGTTGATTGCTCTTGATCATCTCGAAGTTGGACAGGAACTCATAGCCCACTGTCGGATTCCACGGCGTCACCCAACCATATCGAGGCGTGTATCGATCCTCGGCGAGTAGGTAGTAGAACCATTGCCGTCCATCGAGTAACAGAGCCGCCTCGCCGTCGGGAATATCCACCAGACTCCAACCCACGAGGTCGTTCTTTTCGACCCAAAGCGAGTGCGCTACATGGGCGACGAAGATGTGCCAGGCAGTTTCCTCTGTAAGCCGGGAAACGGGTTCCACGGGAGGAAGCGGCGCAGAGACTGGCCGCTCGGCCTCGAGCCCATGGATCGCGTGGACGAGGTCCGCCATTTGCGCGTTCGTCAGGCCGCTGACACCCGAGGCGCCCTCCCACTTCAGGTTGTTCACTATCTTCGGATGCACCAAGAGCGTGCTGTACTCAGCGGGAAGGGCATCGGACGGCAAGAGCTCCGTTCTGCTTTGATTCGTGTTGTCGATCTCGTCGCGCGGATCCTTGGTGCTCAGCGTCACCTTGACCTTACTTCCACTGCCGATCGGGATCGAAGGTGTCGGCGAGACCAGTGTCGTTCCGCCTGCGCCGCTTAACGCAGGTATGGTCTGTGTGACGTCGGCGATCACAACCCCATTGACGCGGATCTCAAACGTTACGCTGGTGATCGGGCAGTCCTCCGTTCCATCGTTTCGTAGCTCGATCTGCAATGCACCCGTCGAGTCTTCGATCCGGAGGTCGCTCACGACGAGATCGGGCCCAGGGATGACAGGCGGCGTCACGGTGCGCGTGTATTGGTTGTGGTCCTCATTGGTTTCGAGAATCTCGTTGCTGGTATCTACCGCGATCCCGATGCGCCGGTTTGCACCAGCAATGCGCACGTCGAGCGTAATCGTCTGCATCGAATTGGGTTGCCGGTACGAGTCGTCGACAAGGCTCTCGAGGCCGATGTCCGCGACGGCACGTCCATCGACGAAGACTTGAACATTCCCGACGTTCTTCGGGACAGTTTGACCGCTCCGATTCTTGATCACGACCTGCAAGAAGTTGTTCGTGTCGAAAGAAATCCCAATGGGCTCGAGATCACCCTGGGGTTCGATGCAGTTGCCACCACCATCACAGAGCCCATCGTCAATGGTGTCGAGATCGCACACTAAGCCCGCTGTTGCGAACGTCGTTGCGGGCGGACACATCCCGGTGAAGGGATTGCAAGGTGGTTCGTCGATCGCACACGGGCTATCGCACACGACCCCCTCGCAGAGCATCGCGTCTTCACACATCCCGGACGCACATACGCCGGGGAACCCGTTGAAGTTGCAGGAGGTATCGTCCTCGAGCGGAGTGTAGACGCAGGTGCCGTTGGCAGGGTCGCAGATATCTTCGGTGCACTGCTTTCCGTCGTCGCAGACGATGCCCTCACAGAGCCCTGCGTCTTCGCACACGCCCGACATGCACAGGCCAGGAAGCCCGTGGAAGCTACAAACGGTGTTGTCGGCGAGGGCGTCGTGAACGCAGCTTCCGTTGGCAGGGTCGCAGATATCTTCGGTGCATTGGTTTTCGTCGTCGCATACGACGCCCTCACAGAGCTTCGCGTCTTCGCACACGCCCGACATGCATAGACCAGGAAGCCCATGAAAATTGCAGGCCGTGGCGTTCGCGACGGGCGCGTAGCTGCATCGACCGGTGGCGCGTCTGCAGAAGTCTTCCGTACATTGATTTTCATCGTCGCATACGACGCCCTCGCAGAGCATCGCGTCTTCGCATACGCCGGACACGCATATCCCGGGGAACCCTTGAACGCTGCAGGCTGTGTTCGCAGCAACCGCAGAATTGCTGCAACTTCCATTCGCAGGGTCGCAGCGATCTTCGGTGCACTGGTTGTCGTCGTCGCATACGACCCCCTCACAGAGCGTTGCGTCTTCGCACACGCCGGACTTGCATAGGCCCGGTAGCCCCTGGAAGTTGCAGGCGCTGTCGTCGGCGACGACGGTACTGTCGCAGGACCCGTCGTCAGGATCGCAGGTGTCTTCGGTGCATTCGTTCCCGTCGTCGCACAGCACGCCTTCGCATAGGTTTTCGCCAGAGTCGCCGCAGAACACAAGCATAACCGCGCCCAGAGCAAAGACACTCAAGAAGGCCAACCATGTCCGCAGCACCATGCTCTCCTATCGCACCTACTTGCGCGGGTCTATGCGTTGTGTCGACTCCATGGTACGAGAGGACCTGGTTGCACGCATCCCTAGTGTTTCAAAGATCCCAAAGATCCGACCCAGGTTGACCCCGGCGAGGTAAGCATCGCCGGAATCCCGTGTGGTGTCGTGACCGGGCGGCCGCCGGCGGCGCTCGGCGAACCGCCACCATGTGCTGATCTTGTTGACCGAAATCCTCTGCGAAACTCATCGGCCCGGCGCGGCACGTTCTTCGCTCGCTTGGGCTTGTTGATCGCGTCTCGGCTTCGCAGGTCGAGCGATTGGACTACTGCGTCTTCCCGGCGTTGGCCGAGGCGTTTCTGCGGCTGTGGGAGGCGAACACGCCGCCCTGAGTGGGTTTGTTTGCCTGTCTCTTAGCTCTCCTAGCCCTTGGGGATCATCCTGAGAGCCGAATTGCGCGGTACTGGATATCATGTCGCGTGGGGGCCGGAACTCGAGAGGGCGTTTGTTTCGGCTATGCTCCCCTCCGCGTTCCGCACTTCGTCTCCGCGCTCGAGATCGTCTCCAAGACCGATCTAGTCTTGACTGCGCCAGCGAGCCTCAACGAACTCTCCACCGCCTCGGCCTTGACTTGTTGTGCGGT
>CALLDH010000246.1 GCA_937998345.1 uncultured bacterium
AACGCGAAGCTCTCGAACGAGCCTGGCACGCTATCGATGGCCAACACCGGCCGCCCGAACAGCGGGGGCTGCCAGTTCTTCATCAACACCGTGCACAACGCCTACCTGGACTGGTTCAGCGCGGGGCCGTCCAAGCACCCGGTGTTTGGCAAAGTGACGAGCGGGATGGATGTGATCAAGAAGATCGAGACCACGCAAACGGGCGCCGGCGATCGGCCGGTCACGCCGGTGCAGATGATCAAAGTCACCGTTCACGACTGAGTCTTCTAACCGGGCGCGATGTGGACGGGGATACCGTTCACCACTGCGTTACCCGACGGCACATCGACCAGGGACCCCGGAGCCAGGATGTTGCTACATACGCCCGCGTGCTGAGAGGCCACGGACAGCCGTGCGCCCTCTTTGTCGTGGCCGAAGCCGTGTGGAAGGCAGACGACGCCTGGCATCATCTCATCGGTCACTTCGACGGGCACCTCGATCTCGCCTGCCACCGAGCGGACAAGCGCAGCGCCACCATCTTCGACACCAGCAGCCTTTGCGTCGTCGGGGTGGATTAATAGCGTGCAGCGGGGCTTGCCCGTCATCAGGGGCGCAACGTTGTGCATCCACGAGTTGTTGGAACGAAGCTGGCGCCGGCTCACCAGAACCAGCGTGTCATGGGCCTTCGCGATTCGCTCCTTCAACCGAGGCAGGTCCGCCACGATGTAGTCAGGCGCAAGCTCGATCTTGCCAGAGGGCGTCGCGAGTATCTCATCGAGGCGCGGGGCGAGCGGGCCCATGTCGATTCCGTTTGGTTGCTGCTTCATTCGCTCGAGGGTGAGGCCGTCAGGATTGCTGCCGTAGGCATCGCCCCATGGGCCGCTTCGAATGGCGAAGTCGAGAATTCGTTCGGGCCCGGGCGTGGGATGTTCTGCCAATATCTCTTCCACATCGCGTCCGTGGACAGGTGACCCTTCTTGCTCGGTGATCATGCTGACCAAACCGACGAAATAGAAATTGTCGATTTCCTCGACGTCGACATCGGCGGCGGTCTGTCCTTGCACCATCGCCGCCAATTGCAGCAGGACTGCCCACTCGGGCACCGTGCCCTCCGGCATGGGGAAGAGCGCCGGGGAGTACTTGCCTGCGTTTCGCAATGCCCATGACCAAATCATTTCGTCGTAGTGGGGCTGCTCGAAGGGCGACTGGCCGGGCAAGATCACGTGCGCGTGTCGAGTGGTTTCGTTGAGCCAGTTGTCGACGCTGATCATGCAGTCGAGCTTGGGGAGCGCTTCGTCTAACCGGTCGCCACCGGGAGCGATGAGCACAGGATTACCCGCCATGGTGATAAAGGCTTTGATCTGGCCTTCGCCGGGCTCGGCAATCTCTTCGGCCAGGCACGAGACGGGAAACTGGCCGAGGACCTCGGGCGCCCCGCGCACGCGGCTGTGGAATCGGCCGAGCTCGAAACCGTCTTCAAACTCAGGCGGCCGAAGGCTGAGCATCGACCAGGCAATCGGGTTCGAAAACATCGCGCCGCCGGCCTCATCGAAGTTACCGGTGAGAATATTGAGCACGTCGATCAGCCAGGACGCCAGCGTCCCGAACTCCTGCGTGCAGGTCCCGATGCGCCCATAGACGACGGCTTGCTTGCTCTTTGCCAGCCCGTGGGCGAGCTCACGGATTCGCGCCGCTGGAATGCGACATGTGCCTTCCACGGCCTCCGGCGTGAAGTCCATGCACAACTCGCGAAGGGCATCGAGGCCGTCGACTCTGTCCGTAAGGCGCCCTAGGTTCACCAAGTCGTCCGCGAACAGAACACGGACCATCGCGAGCAGCAGCGCCGCGTCGGTTCCAGGCTGAATCGGAATCCATTCATCGGCCCGATCGGCCGTGCCTGTGCGTCGTGGGTCGACCACGATGAAACGGCCGCCCCGCTCTCGAAGTGCATGGAGCCGCTTCATGAGATAGGGCGCCGCCAACAAGCTCCCCTGCGAATCGAACGGATTGGCCCCCAGCATCAATAAGAAGTCGGTACGGTCCACGTCCGGGACCGGAATGGTCCAGGCAGCTCCATACATGAGAGCCGAGACCACATTCCTGGGCCACTGGTCCACTGTTCCGCCTGAGTAGATCGCGGTAATCCCCGTGAGCTGAATGAACGCGCCGATGTACCTCGAGAGCGAGAAGTTGTGCGCGATCGGGTTACCCGCGTAGACCGCCAGGGCCTCGGGGCTCTCCAGGACGGACGCGAGACGCTTTTCAACTTCCTCGAACGCTTCGCTCCACGAAGCCTCTCGGAAACTGCCATCGTCGTTGCGGATCAGCGGCTGCCGCAGGCGGTCCGGGTCTTCGTGCAGGTGATGCAGAGCCGTCCCTTTCGGGCAAATGTGACCCTTGCTCCAGACATCGTTTTCGTTGGCGCGTACCTTGGTGACGCGATCGCCCTCGACGAACACCTCGATTCCGCACATCGCCTCGCAGAGCGGACAGGTGCGCGTATGCATCTCAGCTCCCCTTCGACTGCCAGCGGCTTTCGGTCAGGGTGAGGCCTTCGATCGACTTCCGCGGCAGCATCTCTTCGTAGGTGCGTTCGTAGCCCGTTTTGGCAATCCGCCAAACGCCGTCGTCGCCTTTCCGATACTCGTCTTGGTAGAATGCCGCCCCACGGATGATCATGTCGAAACTGGTGTCGATCACGTAGTCCTGGAGGCACCAACGCCCGGTCGCATGGCGCTCGTCGACGAAGTCGATCTCCGGCTGGCTCACGGCATGGAGCGAGTGGAAGCTGTCCGCCCCCATCGCGCCCTGCAGGAATTTCAGAATCGCGTCGCGGCCGTCGAAGGAGAACTTCCCGCTGCTGTAGGCCGCCTTAGCGTCCTCGGTGAAGCACTCCCGGAGCTCGTCCCACTGCTTGGTATCGAGGCAGCGCTGGTACTTGTACTTGAGACGCTTGATCGCCTCCAGGTCGTTCCAATCGATGTCCGCCATAGCAGCAATCTAGGGCGCTTGGGTCTTGAAGGCCATGCTGAGCTGCCAGTCCGTTCACCAGGGAACCCGGGGCTCAACCGGATACGGCGGCCGCACTTCCATTTTTGTTGATCTTGTGCCATCACAGCTCTTCCGCTGAGGAGAGGTCGGTCATGGGTGGACACGTAGGGAAATGGTCATCGGTGTGCCTGGGGTTTGCGCTGATCGCGCTCGCTGTTGGCGGGTGTGGCAACAGCAAGACGATGAAGGGCGCCGAGGTCGGGGGCGCCGGCAAGGGCTGCTACATGTACACGACCAACGACAAAGAGTTCAAGTACGTGAGCCAGCAGGCCACGGTTGAGACCAAGTGGTACGAGGAGTGGACTTCGCGTCATGGCAAGACGCTTCCGGATCCACTGCCCCCGCCTGATCTCTGGCAGCATCCGCATCTCTCCAATCGCTACGCCGCGACGATGCACGAGAACAGCTTCGCCACCGATGTGAGCATCGAGTCGGGTCCGATACCCAACGAGGCTCGGGTCGAGTATTTTCATGTCCTCGAGAAGGGGACGAAGTTGTCGGGAATGTCACCCTTCTACACGTTCCTCGATGACCACACGGTAGTAACGATTTCGTTTGGCCGCGATTCGGCGATGCTGCTCATCGTCGACATCATGGGCGAAGGGCGCGTGCTCGACTACGTCGCCCTTCCTGGACGTGGGAGCAAAGCGCTCGAGCTCGCGAAGAAGTCGGCGCGCATGGCGATGTTCCGGGACACGTCGGGCGGCGCCTACTCGTACTTGGACGCTGACGGCGACGTCTACGTTCCAGGCGCGGACAATACCGTCATTCGGATCCCGATCCGCGACCACAGAGTCGTCCGCGACGAGATGGTCATGTTGGACCTCGCCCGAGAGATAGAGAAAGGCAGCTGGACCGGCCATGCAATGGATCACCCGGAGAACCACCTGACTGCGCTCATGCCAGACGCGGACGGTCGCGTCTGGTTCACCTCGAAGTTCGGCGTTGTGGGGATCATCCACGTCGACAAGGAAAAGGGCGTTTGCCCGCCGGTTTACACGACGTCGATCGCCCACTTCGCGTTGAGTGACAAGATCCACCACTACTACGGGAGCGAGATGCCCGAGGGTTCCCAGGCATACATCGAGCGCGTCGAGGCGGCGGAGAAAGACGGGACGCTCCTCGACAAGACAGCCCAGTTTCGCAAGGAAGCCAGCGAGATCTTCGATATCGTTCACGACGAGCCGTTCGAGCAGATCCAGAACTCGTTCTCCGTCGGCCCCGACGGCGTCTACATCGTGACCAATGTTGGGCTCTACAAACTCTGGTTCAACGAAAAGACGCGGCACATCGAGCTAGATCCGAACTGGGCGCCGACCTACGAGAAGGACCACCTGTTCTACGACAACGACCGGAAGGTCAAGCCGGGTCACCTCAACAACGGGAGCGGAACGACCCCCACCTTGATTGACGACCGCTTCGTAGCAATCGTCGACAATGCGCCTGAGCAGGTGAATCTGAACATCTTCAGGCAGAAGGACGGAACACTGGTGAGCAAGCTACCGCTCTTCGAGTCGGGGGCCGGCGCAGTCGAGAACTCCGTCGTCGCCTATGGCGATCATCTGATCGTTGGGAATACGTACGGCTATGTCGACCCATTCATCGAGAATCCGACAGCCGGAGGGATCGCGCGCTTCGACTACGATGAAGCAAAAGACGAGTACGTGGCTCGCAAGGACTGGCCGGCGGTCGGACACTTCGACGGCAAGACCGCAACCCCGAAGCTATCCACCGCAAACGGTCTCTTCTATGTCTATCACCGGGACACGGTCGTCGAAGAAGGTCATCACGACTGGCAGCTCACCGCTCTCGACTTCCACACTGGCTGGCGCGTGTTCAGCATCAAGGGCTACTTCGAAGGCGACGACTTCAACGACAACGTAAGCGGACTCGTCAAGAAGAAGACGCTTGGCAAGAAGGACTACGGCAAGAAGGTCTTCAACAACATCTGGGGCACGTTCTCGTTCGGGCCGCGGAACAGTATTTTCATCGGAACCTATCGTGGGTACGTGCGATTCTCCTCAGCACCCGGGTTGAAGCGCGAGACGGAGACAGCGGACGAAGCGGCGCCAGAGACCGCCGATGCCGAAAAGCCCCAGCCTTGAGTGCCTTCGCGGGATTCGTTGGGGTTCTGAGCCTGGCGGTATTCGCGTCCTGGCTCGCGTTCTCGCTTGGCCGTTGGCTGGGCACCCGGGAAGCGCGGCGCGATGATCGAGAGCACGACGCGCCTGTGGGGTCGGTCGTTGCCGCCACCCTGGGGCTCCTCGCCTTCAGTTTGGCGATGGCGTTCAACATGGCCCATACCAAGCACAGTGACCGAAAGGCGCTGGTCCGCGAAGACGTCAAAGCGATTCAAATGGCCTACGACCGGGCGATGCTTTTACCGCCCGAAGCCACGAAGTCCGCGCACGAGAGAATCCTCGAGTACGCTCAGATCCGGGCTTTCGATACCTTCTCTCAACCCGACCTGCCGCTAGAGTTGATCATCCGCCGGTCGGAAGAGATTCAGCACGAGCTGTGGCTGCAAGCGGTTGCACATCGGGAGCACACGAACGTCCGGTTCTACATGGACGCGTTGAGCAACCTGAAGAACGTGCATGCGGAGCGAGTCACGATGGGCGTCCACGATCATGTGCCCATCTTCGTGTGGCTCAGTCTCGCGTTCGTCACCGCTCTGGGCATGATCACGATGGGCTACCAGGCGTCGCTTGCCGGTTCGCGAAGGACCATGGCGATGATTCCGCTCATCGTTGCATTCGGCGTCGTGTTCTGTTTGGCTCTCGATCTCGATCGCCCGCAGCAGGGACTTCTTCGCGTTGATCAAAGCCCGATGTTGCGCCTCGCTCAAGCCTTGCAAGCTGACTAGCGTTCAAGCAGGGGCCTCTGCGAAGGACGAGTCGCTCGCGAAACGCGCGACGTGATGCTCCTGGTCGCCGAAGAGTGCGTTGAGTGCGTACATCCGCTTGAAGTAGAGACCGATATCGTGCTCGTCGGTGACACCAATGCCGCCGTGTAGTTGCAGCGACTGCTGAGCGACCCAGATCCCGCCGGTGGCCAGCTGATACTTCGCGGCGGAGATGTCTCCGCCCCGCACGGAGGGGTCATCTTCGTCGGCACGAACCGTAGAGGCCATCGAGATCGAACGAAGGAGCTCGGTTTCGGCGTACATGTCGACCGCGCGGTGCTGGAGCGCTTGGAACGAACCGATCTTCACCCCGAACTGCTCTCGCGTGCCGAGGTACTCGACCGTCATGTGAAGCATGACCGTCGCGATCCCAACGCCCTCCGCCACTGCGGCGGCAGCCGCGTAGTCCATCGTGCGGTCGAGCACGGCGGCTCCGGAGCCTTCGTCCCCAAGTCGCGCCTCGTTGGAAACCCGCACACCATCGAGCTTGATGAAGGCAGCCTTCTGTCCATCAATGGTCTTGGCGACCGTCACGGCTACGCCGTCGGCCTTTCTAGGCACGACAAATAGCGTCACGCCCCCGGGCGCGCTGGCGGAGACGACCAAATGGTCGGCGTGGTGTCCGTTGAGCACCCACACCTTCTCTCCCGAGAGCTTGTATCCACCGCTGCCATCTGGCGTGGCCTTGGTCTCGACCGAGCTGACGTCGTAACGGCTCTGGGCCTCGGAGTACGCCAGCGCCAACGTCGTTTCGCCCTCGATCATCGGCGTCAGATACGCGTCGTGTTGTGCAGCGTTGCCCGCGCGCGCCAGTGTCGATCCGCCAAGGACGACGGAGGCCAGGTAGGGCTCGGGCACGAGCGTGGTCGCGAGGTTCTCCAAGACGAGCGCGCATTCAACGAAGCTGCCGCCAAAGCCACCAACGGATTCGGCGAACGGAACACCGAGCCAACCGAGCTCGCCCATCTTTCGCCAAACGCCAGGGTCCCAGCCGATGTCATCGTCACGAAGCTTGCGGAACCGTTCGACGGGCGACTCGTTCTTGGCAAAGTCGGCCACCGTCTTGGCCAGCATTTCTTGATCTTGATCGAGCTCAAAGTCCATTTTGGAATCACTCCTGAGTCAGGGACGCCGCTCAGCTGCTCGGCAGCTGGAGGATCATCTTCGCGATGACGTTGCGCTGAATTTCGTTGGAGCCGCCGTAGATCGTGGCGGCCCGTTCATAGCAGAAGTAAGGACCGATCGATTCTTCGATCGGCGGGCAGACCCCCTCGTTGTGCCAGGTGAGAGAGCTCTCCCCCATGACTTCCATCGCAAGTTCGGTGAGCTCCTGGATGAGCTTGGTGCCAACGAGCTTCAAGATCGAAGACTCGGGACCGGGCAGCTTACCCTTTTGCTGATCGGCGAGCGCGCGATAACTCACCATCAGATGCGCGCGAAAGCGCATTTCGAGCCGCGCGATCTTCGCACGCCAAACCGGATCTTCGAGCATTGGGCGCCCGTTGACCGTCTTCGTTGCTGCCATCCGCTTCACCTTCTGTAGTACGTTGCGGCTTGGGCCAATCATCGCGAGCATCGTGCGCTCGTGGCCGAGCAGCGCTTTGGCCATCGTCCAGCCCTGGTTGATGCCGCCCACCACGTTTTCTTTCGGAACCTTCACGTTATCGAAGAAGGTGTCGCAGAAAGCCGGCGTGTGACCGAGCGTCAACATGGGCTTGACCTCGATGCCGGGGCTCTTGAGATCGATTAAGAGGAACGTGATCCCCGCTTGCTTCTTCGCAGAGGGATCCGTGCGCACGAGGCAGAAGATCCAGTCGGAGTACTGTGCGTACGAGGTCCAGGTCTTCTGCCCGTTGACGATGAGGTGGTCACCCGCATCCTCGGCAGTCGTGCGCAACGACGCGAGATCGCTTCCGGAGCCTGGCTCGGAGTACCCCTGGCACCAGAACTCCTCAGCGCTCAGGATCTTCGGAAGGAATCGCTTCTTCTGCGCATCGGTTCCAAAGCTGATGATCAGCGGGCCGACCATCGAAAGACCGAACACCGAAAGCTGCGGTGCACCGGAAAGCTCCATCTCCTCGTTGAAGATGAAGCGCCTAGCGGCATCCCAGCCCGTGCCGCCCACTTCCTTCGGCCAATGCGGCGCAACCCAACCCTTCTTGTAGAGAATTCTGTGCCAGTTGGCTGTGTCCTCAGGGGTGAAGCCCCCAGCCCCTTCCGCCCTAGCGCGCATATCCTCGGGCATCGCGTCCTGAATCCAGGCGCGGACCTCCCGACGAAATGCCTCCTCTTCCTCGGTGAACGTCAGATCCATGGGCGTATGGGTGCCACAGACCGGCCCGAAACACCAACCTGTACGAATGCAGGCAAACCCTGTAGGAACCTCAGCACCGGAAATCCGACGTGACGATCGAGCTCGCATTCCTGGCTTTCGCACTGGTGGTGGTCGCCGCTTACACGGTCCAGACGGCGACCGGGTTCGGGGCGATGTTGGTCTGCGTCACTCTCGGGGCTCAGCTGATCGGCCTCGAGGAAGTCATTCGGCTGATGGTCCCGCTGTCGTTCCTTCAAACCGGGTACATCGTCATTCGGCATCGCGATGGCATCGATTGGGGCTTGCTCCTCAAGCGGGTCTTGCCCTTGATGACGCTCGGGATGGGGTTCGCATTCCTCCTTCTCACCAAGGTTGGTGGGCCATGGCTCGGGCTCGCGTTCGGCTTGATGGTCCTGGCATTGTCGGCTCGGGATCTGAGGCATCTTCGCTCGGGGAGCTCGGATCTCGACAAGCCGATCTCGAGGTCCGCTTCGGCAGCGGCCCTGCTCGGCGCAGGCGTCATTCACGGCATCTACGCGTCGGGCGGCCCGATGCTGGTCTACGCCATCGGGCGCGAGGGGCTCACGAAGAAGGTGTTTCGCAGCACGCTCAGCATGGTGTGGATCGTCCTCAACCTGATCCTGATCGCGCGCTTCCTGCTCGCGGGAGACTATGACCGGGAAGTCGGGCTCGACATCCTGCTACTCGTCCCGACGGTTCCGCTTGGCATCCTCGTGGGTGAGTGGGTGCACCACCGAATCGACGAGCGCCGCTTCAGGATGGCGGTGCTGGTGCTCCTCATCGCGGCTGCAATTTCGCTCATCGTGAGATATAGTGCGCAGCTGCTCTGAGCCGGGAGAACGCGCATGTATGACCTGAAAATCGTGGGTGGAACGATCGTAGATGGGTCAGGCCAGGATCGGTACTCAGGCGACGTCGGCATCAAGGACGGAAAGATCGTCGACGTCGGCAAGTGCGACGGCTCGGCAGCGGAGACCATGGACGCGGACGGCGCCATCGTGGCTCCCGGCTTCGTCGACATCCACACCCACTACGACGGGCAGATCAGCTGGGATGAAGAGCTCGCTCCCTCTTCGATTCACGGGGTCACCACCTGCGCGATGGGAAGCTGCGGAGTTGGTTTCGCGCCGGTTCGGCCCACAGACCACGCCAAGTTGGTCGAGCTGATGGAAGGCGTCGAAGACATCCCTGGCACTGCTCTCTCGGAAGGGATCAGCTGGGGTTGGGAGAGCTTCCCGGACTACATGGATGTCCTGGATCGTATGCCGCACGCGATCGACTTCCTCGCCCACGTTCCCCACGATGCTCTTCGCGTGTACGTGATGCGCCAGCGCGCGGCGCACGACGAGGTTGCAACCTCCGAAGACATCGCGGAGATGCGGCAACTGCTGCGCACAGCTCTCGAAGCGGGCGCGATCGGCTTCAGCACCGGCCGGAGCGATAACCACCGGAGCGCCGTCGGCGACTGGACTCCGGCATCGGAAGCGGCCGGCGAGGAGCTCGCTGGGATCGCGGAAGCCTTCAAAGGACTGAACTACGGCGTGCTTCAGGCCGTGAGCGACTTCAACATCCTGCAGGGTGACGATCACTTCGACACCGAGTGGGGCGTTCTCGAACAGATGCTCAGCGCGGCCGGTGGCAGGCCAATGAGTGTGTCCACGATGCAACGAGATCACAGCCCCGAGCAGTGGAAGTGGATCCTCGACCGCGCTTCGAAGGCGACTGAGAGCGGCTTCGACGTTCGTTGCCAGGTTGGCGCGCGTGGAATCGGCGTCATGCTGGGCCTTCAGGCAACGTTCCACCCGTTCATGGGCTTCCCGAGCTACAAGGCCATCAGCCAGTTGCCGCTCGGCGAGAGGGTCAAGGCCATGCGCGATCCCGAGCTCAAGGCACGGATGATCCAGGAGAAGAGCGAACCGGTCGCCGGCGACGGCAGCATGCTCCCGCCGCTTGCCGACTTCTTCTTGTCCAACCTCGACATGGTCGTGATGCGGTTGTTCCGTCTGGGGGAAAAACCCAACTACGAGCCGTCGCCGACGGAGAGCTTTGGCGCGGCTGCAATGAGCCGTGGCGAGCCCGTGCTCGGCTTGATCTACGACGCGATGCTCGAACAAGACGGCGAAGCCCTTCTCTATTTTCCCGTCTACAACTACACGGGGATGAACCTCGACGCCGTGCACGAGATGCTCACGCACCCACTCGCCCTCCCCGGCTTGAGCGACGGCGGCGCGCATGTCGGAACCATCTGCGATGCGAGCTTCACGACGTTTCTGATGACGCACTGGGCGCGCGACCGCGAGCACGGACGGATCCCACTCGAGCGCGTCATTCAAATGCAGGCAAACGACACGGCACGATTCCTGGGGCTGAGCGATCGTGGACTGCTCGCGCCAGGGCGCCGCGCAGATATCAATATCATAGACTTCGACAACCTGGAGCTCCTCCACCCCACCATGCTCAAGGACCTGCCCGCCGGAGGCCAACGCCTCATGCAATACGCAAATGGCTACGTCGCCACGCTCGTCAATGGCGAGGCGATTGCCAAAGATGGCAGGTTGACGGGTGC
>CALLDH010000247.1 GCA_937998345.1 uncultured bacterium
CGTCATCGCTCAGGTCAATCATCACATGCCCCGGGTGCATGGCGACGGCTTCGTGCACATCGACCAGCTCGATTGGCTGGTTGAGCACGACGAGCACCTGCCGGAAGTCCCTGCCCCAAAGCCGAGCGAAGAGGAGGAGGCGATTGGGCACCACGCGGCCGAGCTCGTCGAGGACGGGGCCACCCTCCAGATGGGGATTGGAGCGGTCCCCGATGCCGTCCTAGCGGCCCTCAAGGGCCATCGGCATCTGGGGGTTCACACCGAGATGTGGTCCGACGGCTTGCTGCCTTTGTTCGAGTGCGGCGCGGTCGACAACAGCCGCAAGGCGGTGCATCCGGGCCGGACGGTCTCTGGCTTCATCATCGGAACGCGTCGGGTGTACGACTATATCGACGATAACCCGACGGTGACACAGTACGACATCGGGTACGTGAACCGGGTTTCGGTGATCAACCGGAACCCGAAGGTGACCGCCATCAACTCCGCGGTCGAAGTCGACCTCACGGGTCAGGTGTGCGCCGATTCCATCGGCCATCGCGTGATTTCGGGGGTTGGCGGCCAAATGGATTTCATTCGCGGCGCGATGACATCAGAGGGAGGCAAGCCGATCATCGCGCTCACCAGCCGTACCCCAAAAGGCATCCCCCGAATCGTGCCAACGCTGCGGCCGGGCGCCGGTGTCGTGACGACGCGGGCACACGTCCGCTTCGTCATTACCGAGAATGGCTCGGTCGACCTTTACGGGAAAACATTGAACGAGCGCGCTCAGTTGCTGACCTCCATTGCACACCCTGACGACCAGGAAGCCTTGGAGCGTACCTGGCACGAGGCGCGAGCCTGAGCCGCAGGCGCATCCGTTGCGCGATTGCCCCTCACTGCCGCAGATGTTGCGTCACGCTACGGATCTTGTTGACGATTTGTGACGGACTAACCCCCCTCTAGGTGCCATGCTTTTTGGCACGCCTTCTGCTTGAGAGGTGTCTTCGACCGAATGCAAAATTGGGCTAAGGGGAGTTTGCTTTGATCCTGCCGAGTTGGTTTCCATCTCGCTCCGACAGCGCGTCGGGGCTCCGTCTCCTCACTAAATCGCCCGAAAGTGCTGATGACAGCACCGCTGCATCGACGTCAGCGACTACGCCAGACGCCGAGTGGTTGACCACCAACTCGGGCGGTTCGTTTGCAATCGGGACCATCGATCGCTGCCCGCGCCGCAAGTATCACGGTCTTCTCACCGTGCGCGAGCCAGGCGTTGGCGAGCCGATCAATATGGTCGCCGAGGTGGAGGAGTGGTTCCAAGTCGGCGACGAAGAGACCGCTCTGCACAGCTACAATTGGGGCAACACCGTCGAGCCGAACGGCGTCGACTACCTGTCGCGCTTCGAGCCGCTGCCCCGTTGGACCTACGAGTTCTCGGGCCTCACCGTGACACGCGAGCTTTGGCTCGAGGACGACGCAGACGCGGTGTGGATCCGGTACTCGATCGAGGGGCTGACGAAGCCGGTCGACTTGCGGCTCCGTCCGCTGATCCGATGCCGTCCTATTCACAAGCTAACCTTCGCCAACCCGTTCATGAACGGAGAGCTAGAAATCGAGGATCGCGAATCGCTTCGCGTGGTCATGCACCCCTACAAGAACGTTCCCGCTCTCGTCACGAGCCTGCACGGCGCCGCGGGCGCGTTCCACGCGGACGGCCACTGGTACGAGGGCGTTCACTACGAGTGGGAGCGGGAGCGCGGCTACGACGACGCGGAAGACCTCTTCACGCCGGGCGAGTTTCGCCTCACCCTCGAACACGACGGCGCATTTTGCATCCGGCTTGGCACGACGCCAGCGGCCAGCCACGACCCCCAGGTGCTCAGCTCGGTCCTCAGCTCACGTCGATCCTTCGTGAAGGAGCTCGATGATGCAGCCGATGCCTACTTGGTCGAGCTCGAGGGCGATCGCACCGGTGTCATCGCCGGATACCCCTGGTTCGGTGAATGGGCGAGGGATGCCTTGATCGCACTTCCAGGCCTTTGCTTGGCCCGAGACGAAGTCGACAAGGCGCTAGGGATTCTCGAATCCCTAGCGAGCCGCCTCGAAAATGGACTGGTGCCCAACATCCCGCAAAGTGGCGATGTCGCATCGAACGCAGAATCGATCGACGCGTCGCTGCTCTTCGTTCGAGCCACCGCGCTCACCGCGAAACGGACCCGAAGCCGCCGCATCACCGCCCTCCAAGAGGTGTGTCTCGATCTGATCGACCGCATCGGAGATGGCGCGGACCCGCGGGTACGCATCGATCCGCACGGTTTCCTCTTCGTTGACCGCGGTCCCTGGGCGCTCACCTGGATGGACGCGCTGGTAGACGGTTGGGCGGTGACGCCTCGTCAGGGCTATGCCGTCGACCTCAACGCCCTCTGGCTGTCGGGCCTCGGAACGGCACTTCGATGGGCAAGAAAGCTTCGGCCGGAGTTCGTGGAAAACTGGGGCGAAACGGCGAAGAAACTATCCGATCACTTCGAGGAAAAGTTCTGGCTCCAAGATCAGGGCTTCTTGACCGACACACACGACGGACAGAACCGCGACGGACAATTGCGACCGAATCAGCTTTGGGCTCTCTCGTTGCCCGGCGTTCCAATTGACAAGGCTCACAAGAAGCGGGCTCTTGCAGCGGTGCGAGACAAGCTCCTCACCCCCGTCGGGCTGCGGACGCTCTCCCCTGACGACCCAGCCTATCAACCGTTCTACCGTGGCGGCCAAGTCGAACGAGACCGGGCGTACCATCAGGGAACGGTCTGGCCGTGGCTCCTCGGCATCTACGCGGATGCAGTGGAAGCGATCGACGGGCCCGATGCAGCCGCCGAAGAAATGATGCCGGTGCTCGCGGCGCTTTCTGCACACTTCCGAACGGAAGGCTGCATCGGACAAATTGGTGAAGTGTTCGACGGCGACGCACCGCACCGCCCAGGAGGGACGCCTGCACAGGCCTGGAGCGTGTCTGAGGTACTCAGAGTCGCGAAGATGGCGGGACCATGAAGGTCTTGATGCTAGGTTGGGAGTACCCTCCCCACATTAGCGGCGGGCTAGGGACAGCCTGCGAGGGGTTGACGACCGCGCTCGCTGAACGGGGTATCGAGATCGACTTCCTGGTACCCAAATTGTACGGCGAGGAGAACGCGCCGCACATGCAACTGCTCGGGGCAGCCTCCGCTGCTCTCATGGGCCCGGTGCCGGTCGAGACGCCCCGCCCGCTTGCCGAGCTAATCGCGGCGGAGCCAGCGCTTGCCACGGATCCCATCTTCATGGCTGCCGCCGCGGCAGCGGCCACGCAACCGCAGGCCGGCCCGCCCGCTGAGCCTAGCGTCCGGATGCTCCGCGTGCCTGCAATGCTGAAGCCATATCTGGACCAGGTGACTTACCGGGAGCTGATCCGCACCGGCGCGCTCAAAGAAAGCGTAGCTGCCGAGATCGCAGCAGCACAGACCGTGAACCCCTTGCCTGCGCCTCCCCATGAGGTCACCCGGCTGGAGCACGTGCACATTCCGGGGGACGACCTGCCATTCGCGGAGGCGGCGCCAAGCGGGGCGCACTACGGGGAGGACCTCTTTGCCGAGGTCGCCCGCTACGCGATCTCGGCGACTCGCCGGGTCTACGGCCAGAAGTACGACCTGGTACACGCCCACGACTGGATGACGTTCCCGGCCGGGATCGAGATCGCCCGTCGTGCGGGAGCCCCACTGGTGGTTCACGTGCATAGCCTCGAGTACGACCGCTCCGGCCACGGGGCCGATCGGGACATCGTCGCGGTCGAACATCAGGGGCTCGAAGCCGCTGCGCGCGTCGTTGCGGTCAGCTACTACACCCGCGGACTGATCAACCGCGTTCACAACACGCCCCTCGACAAGATCTCGGTCGTGCACAACGGAGTGTACGCGCGCGAAACGGTCGAGGCGTACACCGAGCAGCGAACGTCCACTGGGCCCGTCGTCCTTTTCCTCGGCCGCGTCACGTTCCAAAAGGGTCCGGAATACTTCGTCCAGGCCGCCGCGAGGGTCCTCGAGCAGGTGCCCGATGCGGTGTTCATCATGGCGGGCTCAGGGGACATGCTTCCGCGCATGAAGGTCCTAGTGGAAGACCTCGGCATCACCGAGTCGTTCCGCTTCCCCGGCTTCCTACGTGGCGCGGAGGTGGAACGTGCCTTCTCGACGGCCGACGTGTATGTCATGCCGTCAGTCTCCGAGCCCTTCGGCATCGCTCCTCTAGAGGCGATGAGCTACGACCGGCCGGTGATTGTGTCGAAGCAGTCGGGGGTCTCGGAAATCCTTCGCAATGCGCTCAAGGTCGACTTCTGGGATGTCGACAAGATCGCAAGCCAGATCGTGGCGCTCCTGGAGCTCCCCGAGCTCAGGCGAGTCATCGTCGAACGCGCTCGCGAAGAGATCCGGCACATCCACTGGGATGCTGCCGCGGCAACACTCGTTCCGATCTACGAATCGGTCCTACGTGGTTGAGGTAAATCATGCCATCGGTCTGTTTCTATTTTGAAGTGCACCAGCCCTATCGACTGAAGCCCTATGGCGCGCTTCAGGTCGGTCGAGATCATGAGTATTTCGACCAGAAGCTCAACGCCGAGGTCCTTCGCAAGGTAGCCAACAAGTGCTATCTGCCGGCCAATGAGTCGATGCTTCGCCTCATCGACCGCACCGACGGACGATTTCGCATCTCCTACGCGGTGACGGGCGTCGCGATCGAACAGATGAAGCTCTATGCGCCCGAGGTGCTCGATAGCTTCGTCCGGCTCGCGGAGACCGGCGCGGTCGAGTTCGTCGCGGAGACGTACTACCACAGCCTGGCTGCGCTCTACGACAAGGACGAGTACCGGGAGCAAATCGACCTCGAGATGAAGCTCATCCGAAACGAGTTTGGGCAAACGCCGCGCGTGTTCCGAAACACGGAGTTCATCTACAACGACGAGATTGGGCAGTTCATCTCGGACCTCGGCTTTGAGGCGATGCTGATCGAGGGGGCGGACGACATCCTCGACTGGCGAAGCCCGAACTTCGTCTATACCGTGGCGGGCCGCGACACGAAGCTGCTCGCCAAGAACTACAAGCTGTCGGACGACATCGCGTTTCGATTCTCGAACCAGGCCTGGGGAGAGTATCCGCTCACCGCGGACAAGTTCGCGGGCTGGGTCCATGGGCATAGCGGCGCGGGTGATGTCATCAACCTCTTCATGGACTACGAGACGTTCGGAGAGCACCAGTGGAAGGAAACCGGCATCTTCGAATTTCTCGAGCACCTTCCGGACCTCATCTTGACGCACCCGCACTGGGATATCGTCACGCCGAGCCAGGTCATCGACCGGTATCCGGCACTTGGAGAGCTCCCGTTCCACCGGACCGTGTCATGGGCCGACGAAGCCCGAGACATCAGCGCATGGCGAGGCAACGCCATGCAGCAGCGAGCCTTGGCCGAGATCTACGCCCTGGGTCCCCAGATCCGTAAACGTAATAATTCTCACTTACTGGCGCTTTGGCGCCGCCTGCAGACCTCGGACCACTTCTACTACATGGCGACAAAATCGGCTTCTGACGCTGAGGTGCACGACTATTTTAGTCCGTACGAGGGGCCCTATGACGCGTTCATCCATTATATGAATGTCATGAAGGACTTGAACCTCTCGGTGCTGGCCCCGGCGGAGAAGCAGATTCGACTATGAGCAAGGCGGCGTTTTTCGAGATCTCTTGGGAGGTCTGCAACATGGTCGGTGGTATCCACACCGTCTTGGCGAGCCGTGTGGCAGACGTACAGCAACGTCACGGCGAAGACGGGTACATCACCATCGGGCCGGACGTTCCACGGTCCGAAGGCGTCGCGCCCGAGTTCCGCCCTGACATCTGGGATCCGGATCTCGCTGCGTCGTTACAAGACCACGAGGTGAGCGTGTTGATGGGTCGCTGGTTGGTTCCCGGTGAACCCCGATGCCTGCTCATCAATCAGTCCCGCCTCTACGAGCGCAAGGACGAGATCCTCGGCCGATACTGGGAAGACTACGGGCTCGACTCCTTGTTCGGCGCCTGGGACTACCATGACCCAGTTTTGTTCGCGCACGGCGCCGGCATGATCATCGAGCACATCCGCGACCGCTACCTGTTGCCTGCTCGACAGAGCGCCATCGTACAGGCCCACGAGTGGATGTCGGCCGGCGCGATCTTGCACCTGAAGACGGCGGCCCCGGAGATCGGGACGGTTTTCACCACGCACGCGACGATGCTCGGCCGCTCGCTCGCAGGACGGCGCGCGGACCCCGACTTCTACAAATCGCTGTCGAGCGTCGACCCCGAGGTCGCCGCCAGGGAGCTCCAGGTCTCATCGAAGCACTCGATGGAAACCGTTGCGGCACGCGAAGCCGACGTCTTCACTACGGTCAGCGAGATTACAGCGCTCGAATGCGAGCACCTTCTCGGGCGGCGCCCCGACGTGATCTTGCCGAACGGGTTTGGCGCCAGGCCCGTCGCTCCAGATCAACAGCGATTGGCCCGAGAGGAGCTCTTCAAGCTCGCTGAGCTCACCACCGGCGATCAGTACGACCGCGACAATACGCTGATTTTCGCGCTAGCCGGCCGCTACGAGTACGTCAACAAGGGCGTGGACGTCTACCTCGATGCCGCGTTTGATGTCGCCAAGGAGCTGGAGTCCCGCGACGGGAAACGCGTGATCGTGTACGCTATGCTCCCCGCAGGTCACGCCGAACCGAAGCGTCAGCTCTGGGACCGCGCCCATGGCGCGTCGGCCGGCCCTCCGTTGCGGTGCACACACGATCTCGTCGACGAGGCGAACGATCCGATCACGAACCAGTTGAACGCGCTCGGTTTCGACAATCACCATGGCGCACGGGTCCACGTCGTGCATGTCCCGATCTATCTGGACGGCACCGACCCATTGATCCGTCACAAGTACTGGGACCTGCTTCCCGGAGCCGACCTTGGCGTCTTCCCGTCGTTCTACGAGCCCTGGGGATACACCCCACTCGAAGCCGTAGCGTTTGGGGTTCCCGCCATCACGACCGACCGCGCAGGCTTCGGCCGCTGGGTGGCCGCGCAAGGCGACGCAAAGCGAACCGGCGTGCGGGTACTGAAGCGAGAGGGCGTCGCTTTCGCCGAAGTCTGCGATTCGCTCAAGACCGCAGTACTCGAGTTCATCGACCTCTCCCCGGAAGACCGAGCGTCGCTCGGAGAGGCGTGCCTGAAGGTCGCAGCGCTGACCGACTGGTCTAACTTCCTGGAGCACTACGAAGACGCGCACCATCGCGCGCTTGCGGCAGGCGCCGCGCGGCGCAAGGGGTTGCCCATGGACCGCTTGAGCGTGCCCTCGGCGGCTCCACTGTCGTCGGACAGCTCGGGGGTCTTTGGCCTGTTCGTCAAGCCTCCCACCAAAGAAGGCGAAGAACCTGCTCCATACACACGCACGTTCATGGTGAGCAATGCGCTTCCCGCGGAGTTACAGCCTCTGCTCGAGATCGCATCCAACCTCTGGTGGCGATGGCACCCAGAGGTAGCCTCACTATTCAAGCGCATCGACCCGAGCCTCTGGTTCCAGCTCGAAGAGAACCCGCACGCGCTGCTCGACCAGGTGAAGCCAGCTCGACTCATGGAGTTGGCGATGGACGCGCAGTACGTCGCGGACGTCACGAAGTTCCATCGTGAAATGCTGGAGTCGACAGAGACGCAGGACTCGCGCATCGCCTATTTCTGCATGGAATTCGGCCTGGCCGGTTTTCTGAGGCTCTACTCCGGGGGGCTTGGAATCCTCGCTGGTGATCATCTGAAAGCGTCGAGCGATCTGAACCTTCCCCTCTGTGCGGTCGGGCTCGCCTACCACGACGGCTACTTCCATCAAATCATCGATCGCGAGGGCCACCAGGAGGCCGGCGATGACAAGAACGACTTTGAGAGCCCGCCGTTCGAGCCTGTGATGGTAGGCCGCTACGCGCCGCTGCGGGTCACTGTGCAGCTGCCAACCGGCCCGGTGCAAGTACGGGCGTGGAAACTCCAGGTCGGACGCATTCCGCTCTATCTGCTCGACACCAACTTGCCGGAGAATCGGCCTGAGGATCGTGCGATCACGAATCGATTGTACGGTGGGGATGTCGCCCATCGCCTGCGGCAGGAAATGATTCTGGGCCTCGGCGGCTATCAACTGCTGACGGAGCTCGACATCGAACCCGACGTTTTCCACATGAACGAAGGGCACAGCGCCTTCCTTCTCATTGCACGGGCAGCCCACCTGATTCAGCGCCACGGCCTCAGGTCGCAAGAGGCATTCGAGTACATCCGCAACACGACCGTCTTCACGACGCACACCCCGGTGCCCGCCGGACACGACCACTTCCCGGAAGAGATGGTGCGCCCGTATCTGACGCGCTTCGAGCACGTGCTTCGTATGGACTGGCCTCGATTGATGGGGTTGGGCCACACGCCCGAAGGAGCGCAGAACAAATTTGGAACGACCGCACTCGCAGTAAGAAACTCTGGGCGCATCAACGGCGTCAGTGCGAAGCATGGCGAAGTCGCCCGGGAGATGTTTCTGCAGTTC
>CALLDH010000248.1 GCA_937998345.1 uncultured bacterium
GGCACAACGGTGATGCGTTACGAGGTCAAGGAGTACGAGCCGCCTCGTCGCATCCTCCTGGTGGCGCGCACCTCGTTTTTCACGTCGGTGGATGAGGTCAGGGTCGAACCCGCCGGCAGCGGCTGCGTCGTGACGTACGACGCGAAGCTGACTTTCAACGGGCCGCTGGGCCTCTTCGACCCACTCTTGCGCCTGGCCTTCCGCCGCATCGGAGATCGCGCCGCCATGGGGCTGAAGCGGGTGTTGATAAGCATCATAAGGGTATGGCGTCTGCGAGCAAAGACGTAAAACCCCGGAATCGAGCAGGTTGGTGCCTCCCGGCCTCATCGGACATCCTCGAGTTGGGAAACCGACAACACCCAACGAGAGGAGGCACCGGTGGAACGATACATCGGCATGGACGTACACGCTGCGAGCTGCACGCTGGCGGTGATTTCCGAAAAGGGCCGGAAGCTTCGGGATTTTCCGGTCGAGACCAATGGCCAGGCGCTCGTCGAGGCCATTCGGATGATTCCAGGACACAAGCATCTGGTGATGGAGGAAGGGCTTCAGAGCGCTTGGCTGTACGAGACGCTGAGCCCTCACGTGGACGAGCTCGTGGTCGCCGGGATCACGGAGAGCCGAGGACCCAAGAGCGACAAACGCGATGCGTACGGCCTGGCCGAGAAGCTTCGCGTGGGAGACCTCGACAAGCCGGTTTTCAAATCACCGCGTCAGTTCACACGCCTGCGCGAACTCTCGCGGATTCACATGACGCTGGTTGGAGACGTCGTGCGGGCGCAGGCTCGGATCAAGAGTTTGTACCGGTCACGCGGCATCTTCGTGACAGGTGTGAATGTCTACGGAGTCCATCACCGCGAGCAGTGGCAGAAACAGCTCTCTTCGAGTGCACAAACGAGAGCGACGAGGCTCTACGATCATCTCGACTTCTTGCTGGAGCAGAAGAAACAGGCGGAGGCCGATCTTCTTCGAGAGGCGAAGAAGCACGCCATCGCTCGGATCCTGGAGACGGCCCCGGGCTTCGGACCGATCCGCGCGGCACGGCTGGTTCCGATCGTCGTGACGCCTCACCGTTTTCGCACGAAGCGACAGTTCTGGAGCTACTGCGGTCTCGGCATTGTGACTCGATCGACCTCGGACTGGATCCAGGCGGCCGACGGCAGCTGGATCAAAGCACGTGTTCCACAGACGAGAGGCCTCTCTCGCCAGCACAATCACGTCTTGAAGAGCATCTTCAAGGGCGCTGCGACGACGGTGATCACACAGGTCAACAAAGACCCCATCATATGCGCGCTACGAGCGGCTCCTCGATGGCGGCACGAAGCCGTCGCTCGCGAAGGTGAGCTTGGCGCGCATGATCGCAGCAACGGTGTTGCGGATGTGGAAGGACGAGAAGGAGTACGACCCCGGACGGGGAGGTCCGATGACCGCGCCACGCGAAGGCTAGGTGAAGGCTCGATCGGAAGAATCGGCGAGAAGACAGTCCTTCGAGTACGCAGCCGTGAACAGTGTTCGCATGCCACGCTTTGCGTGGCCGCGGAGGAGAGCATCCATCTTTTTCCTGGCCGACGGCCTACAGCCTGGAGGTCCCACGTTTAAGCTATGCCCCTCCGAAGAACCAAACGAAGCAATGGTCGACAGAGGCCCAGATGGAAGGATGGTTCCCACGGTTTCGTGGAGAGCACACACGCCAACGAATCGCGCTGCAATGAGATTGTCCTCGAACCGGATCGCCAGGCCGAGCCACTCGTAACGGTTCCGCCGCTGCTCGAGCGGAGCCACGAGAACAAAGTCTCAACTCGAGACCGCCCAGCCAGAACGGGAGCAGACGCCCGGATCAAAGAATCTGCGGCGATAGGGGGAGTACGTCTTGCACTCCGACCCTATGGAAGGAAAAAGAAACTGCGTTTTTGCCAATGTCCGATAACAGGCATTCCGTTAAGTTGACTTGAATCGGGTTGAAACTGCCCCGTGTTGGGGCGATTTCAACGGGGTGACGCGGGCTGCGAGCGGTGGCGCTGTACGGTTTTGAGAATCTTCGCCAACGGCAGGCGCAGAGGTGGCCCGAGGACCGGGGTGGGGCCGAGTGGTTCTCGGCCTATCCAATGCCGTCTGCGTCGGGTTGCGTCTGATTGAACTCCCAGCTTAGTTGCTCTTGATCTGCGAAGTCGGCCTCGGGCCCGAGCGTGAGGGTACTTGGCGCGGGTTCGAGCGGGGGGGCGCGCGCGGGTAGATCGAGGCACTCGAGGATCTTCCGGGCCACCTCGGGATCCTCGATGGCCGCGAGCAAGCGCATGCGGGCTCCGCAGCCGGGACAGCGAAGGGCATCCACCTCAAAAACCCGCTGGAGCAGCGCGGCCCAGGCGAGTCGGTGGGGAGGCGTGGCCGGTGTACCGGTGATGGCTGGCGTTCTAAAAGTGTTTTCTGCCGCACTCCCGGGCGGGTGATCGCAACGGGCGCCCTCATTCGCGCTGGCTCGATGTTTTGCGTTTCGCTCGCCCCCGCCCTCTCTCCCTCGTTCACGCGTCTCGCCGCCAGCGGGAAAACTCTCGACCGAGTTCGAGTTCTGCGAGTGACATTGGGGTACGCCCGGCTCTATCGCGGGATCGGGCACGACCCAATCGCGCTGGCTCGCGCACGGCGCCAGGATCCCGTGATACCGCACCTGTGGGCGGGGGGGTGGAATCAGCGGCACGAGTCGTTCGATCAACTCGCTTCGCTCCATCAGGATGTGGGTGGTTCCGTCGCGCCAGCGGGTCTTGAGGCGCAGTGTGAGTCGACCATCCGGGCGTTTTTCGAGCCGATCGTGGGCGAGTGGCGGACGAGCCAGATATTGAATCAGGCGCTCCAAGCGCCGGCGATCGCGCGCGGGTACCCCGACAGCGGCATGGAGGCTCATGCCTCCGTACGCGGGAACGCGGGGCGACGCATCGGGGTCTGCGCTCAGCTCGTCCGGATCGACACGGTCCCCGAGGCG
>CALLDH010000249.1 GCA_937998345.1 uncultured bacterium
GGAGAACTGATGGCACACGTTCCGGTAGTTCCAATCGGGAAGACCCGTGAGGCAATTGTCGATCAATCGACATACGAGCGCGAGGTGGCCCGGCACGAACCCCTGGTGTCGCGTCTCGTTGCGCGTCGCGCCGAGGTCCAAGCGGGTTGGGGGGACAAGTACGTCGATCGAGTACACGAAAAAGACAAGCTCACCACGCGCGAGCGGCTGGAGCGCTTGAAGGACGACGGCTCAGATATCTTCGAGGTCGGCACCTTCGTCAACTACGGTGTCGATTTCAATGGACTCCGCTCTCCGGCTGCCGGCGTCGTTACAGCCTTCGTGCAGATCGAGGGCCGATGGTGCGTCGTCATCGCGAACGACAACACCGTGGCGTCGGGCGCGTGGTGGCCTAAGACGCCGGAGAAGATCGAACGCGCGCAGGAAATCGCTCGCCGGCTGCGTCTGCCGGCCCTCTATCTGGTCGATTGCAGCGGGCTCTACCTGCCGGAGCAAAGCAAGAGCTTCGCGGGTGCCACGGGTGCTGGGCACATCTTCAAGATGAACAGCCTGCTTTCCGCCGAAGGCGTGCCGCAGATTGCGGGCGTGTTTGGCGACTGCATCGCCGGCGGCGGATACATGCCGATCATCAGCGATCGCGTGTACATGACCGAGCAGGCGTACATGGTGATCGCCGGTGCGGCGTTGATCAAAGGCGCCAAGAGCCAGCACATCACCTCGCTCGACATTGGCGGGCCGGAGGTGCACGTGCATCAGTCGGGTTGCGCCGATGAGCGCGTCCCCGACGACAAAACCCTGATCGATTGCCTACGGACTGAGGTGTCGCGGCTCCCGAGCTCCGGTGCATCGTTCTACCGTGGTGGCGTCGATTCGATGGAGCCCGCCCACTCTCCCGCGGAGCTCCCGGGCTTACTTCCGGTCGACCATCGCCAGGCGTACGATGCGACGGAAATCCTCGCGCGCCTTTGTGACCAGAGCCTCTTCTGGGAGGTCTTGCCGTCCGTCGGTCGCGAAATGATCTGCGGCGTCGCTCGCGTCGGGGGCTTGTATGCGGGGTTCGTGCTCAACCGGCAGGGATTGATCGACGACCCCGAGGCCAGCGAGGAGCAGCGCCCGGCCGGCATTCTTTATCGACAGGGTATCGCGAAGATCAGCGCGTTCAGCCGCGCGTGCAACAGCGACGGCATTCCGCTGATCTGGCTGCAAGACATCAGCGGCTTTGACATCGGCGCCGAGGCGGAGCGGCACGGGCTTCTCGCCTATGGATCAAATCTCATCTACACGAACAGCACAAACGAGACGCCGATGTTCACGGTGCTCTTGCGAAAGGCGTCAGGCGCGGGCTACTACGCAATGGCCGGGCTTCCGTACGACCCGGTCGTCCAGCTCTCGACGCCGATCTCCCGGCTCAGCGTCATGGAAGGCCGCACCCTGGCGATCGCTTCCTACAACAGCAAGCTCGACGACAATTTCGAGATCGTTACGACCGACCCGAAAGAGCGGGCGAAGATCGAGAAGCGCATGCAAGAGGTCGAGGCTCGCATCGAAGCCGACATGGATCCGTACGTCGCAGCGCAGCAGATGGACACCGACGAGATTGTGCGCCTCGGCGAGCTGCGAGATTGGCTGAAGGTCTTGGTTGAGATGAGCTACCAAGGGGTCGGCTATCGCCGGGTCAAGAACCCGCGCATTTGGACCATGCACGACCTCGACGTTCTGATGAACGGAGGACGTGCATGAGCGTGGGCGCCCATGTCCTGCGCGCGCATCCTGATGACGGAGAGAGCAGTGACCTGCTCGCGCCGAGCGTGGGCGTGTTCATTCCTGCTGTGGCCGAGGGAGAGCTCGTGTCCGCAGGGCAGGTGGTCGGTACGATCGATGTGCTGGGGGTGCTGAGCGAGCTCACCGTTCCCAAAGGCGTTGCGGGCCGCGTCACGCGGCGCCTCGGTGGCGGTCGGTCGCGCGTGCCCGTTCAATACGGCGATGCGCTGCTCGCGGTTTCGACGGCTTCGATGGGAGACGTCGCGTCCCTAGCCTCCGCCGTCAGCGCTGATTCACAAGGCGCGCTCTCGTTTGTCGCGCCGATGAGCGGCCGTTTCTATAGCCGTCCGTCTCCCACGGAGGCTCCCTTTGTTGCGGTGGGCGACACGGTACAGCAGGGTCAGACGGTCGGTTTGCTCGAGGTGATGAAGACCTTCAACCGCCTGGTGTACCAAGGCGATGCGTTGCCAGAGCAAGCCACGATCGAGAGAGTCGTTCCGAACGAAGGCGACGACGTGGTTCGTGGCGACGCGATCTTGGCGCTGCGATCTTTGTCTGAGAAGTGAAGTGTTTTCATGCATTTAGATAGGCAGAGCGTGTCCCGGCTGGGTGACCGGTTGTTGTTTCCGGACTTGGAGGGGAGCGCCTACCTCGCGCACGCGGCCATTTCACCGCTCTCGACTCCGGTGGCCGAGCGAATTGCCGAGGTCACGAGGGACTACGGTCGCGGCGGGATGGCAGGCTTCGTCCGTTGGGCGCCGCGCCTTCAGCAGGTCCGGCGGGATCTGGCCGCCCTGATCTCTGCCGAGCCGAGCGAGATTGCTTTCATCGCCAATACGACGCAGGGGGTCATTGACATTGCGTTCGGTCTACCGTGGCGGAAGGGCGACCGGGTGGTGTTGTTCGATGGTGAGTTCCCCGCGAACGTGACTCCCTGGCAACAGGCGGCCGAGGAGTTCGGCCTCGAGCTTTGTTGGCTATCCCTCGACGCGTTCCACGATTCGGTGGACGCGGGCCTCGCCGATCTCGAGCGAGCCCTCGACCGCGGGGTCCGGGTCGTTGCCGTGAGTGCCGTGCAATACAAGACCGGGCTTCGGATGCCGCTTGCAGAGATGGCGGCGCTTTGCCACAAGTACGGGGCGGAGATTTTTGTCGATGCGATTCAAGCGCTCGGCGCGACGCCGGTCGATGTGTCGTGGGGAATCGACTACCTGAGCTCAGGTAGCCACAAGCACCTGATGGGCGCCGAGGGTGCCGGCTTTCTATACGTCGCCGAACGCTGCGCCGCGACCTTGAAGCCAAGGCTCGCAGGCTGGCTCGGCCACGAGGATCCGGCCGCGTTCCTGATGGGCGATGAGCCCAGGTTGCGCTACGACAACCCTTTGCAGCGCGGCGCGCAGGCCCTGGAAATCGGGACGAGCAACGTGATCGGCCTTGCGGCCCTGGGCGCGTCGATTGAGTTGCTGAGGCAGCTTGGCGTTCCGGCCATTCACGCGCACATCGACGCATATCTCGATCAGCTCGAAGCGGGTCTCGTCGAACGCGGGTTCATCAGTCATCGCGCCAAGGTGCCTGCACTCCGATCCACATTGCTGAGCATGGCGGTGCCCCACGACGTCCGCTTGTCCAAGCTTGGCGCCGCACTTCGCGAACGAGGGGTGGTGTGCAATACACCGGACGGTTTGATTCGGTTCGCGCCCCACTGGCCAAACGCGCACGACGAAGTCCCCAAGGTCTTGGCCATCATGGATGAAGCGCTGGCCGCCCTGCGAGGTCGCGTCTAGGCTCGCGCAATGCCCGCCCAAAGCGACAGGAGCTTCTGGATCTTCAACGCGGTGATTTCGACCGCGGCCATCGGATTCTTGGCTTGGCTCCTCCTCGTTCGTGAAGGAGGCGGCGTCCGCGCCGACCTGAGCTTCATGCCCGGTGTCAACGCGGCACTCAACGCCAGCTCGGCCACGTTGCTCGTCCTCGGGCTCGCCGCGATCCGAAGCGGCCGCCGGGAGGTCCACAAGCGACTGATGGTTTCCGCATTCGCGGCCTCCGCCGTGTTCCTGGTGGGCTACGTCCTTTATCACTACGCGCACGGCGACACGTCATACCAAGGCGTCGGTACGGTCCGCATCGTCTACTTCATGATCCTGATCACGCACGTCCTCCTGTCCATCGTGATGCTCCCCATGATCCTGACGACGTTCTACCTGGCTACACGCGGGCGATTCGCCTCCCACAAAAAGCTAGCAAGGTGGACGCTGCCGATCTGGTTGTACGTTTCGGTCACCGGGGTCGTGATCTATTTCATGCTCCGCCCCTAACAGTGCCAGCGGCAGTACCAGCGTCGGTGCCAGTGTCGGTGTCAGCGACACTGTCAGTGACGGCGTCGGTGTGCGTGATGTGACTCGGTCATCGTGATCTCCTTTTTGCGAGTGAGTGGGGTCGGGCGTCCCGGGGCACGGCGGAACGCGACACGGGAACCCTGCGGACGGGTCGGGTGCTCACAGGTTCACCGGGGCTCGGACAAACACGACACGGGGTTGCGCCGGACGGGGCGGCTTGCAGAGGTGGCCGGATGCACTGG
>CALLDH010000250.1 GCA_937998345.1 uncultured bacterium
CGTCGAGCTCGGAACTCGGCCTCAATGGCCCTCCGGGCGATCGCCAGCACGGGTCCGGTGCGCGCAGGGCCAGCTCGAGCCCGTCCGGAAGCTGCCGCCGCCACTTGGCGAGCGTCCCGGGCTTAGGAAGAGGACTTTGAGGTGCAAGCTCTGCGAAGCGAAGCTCGGATGTGTACTTCGGCCCCGGGGGCCGCTCCAACAATGCGCCTGCGAGGAGCTCCATCGGCGAGAGGGTAGTCGCAGCGCCGAGACAAGCAAAGGCGCCTCGCAGAAAGGAATTGCTGGGTCGGGCACGGATTGACTAGGGGTGATCCGATGGCCTACAACTCCCGGTAGGTTTGGCACCATCGGTGTAGGGCCAAGAGGGGAACGAGGGCATGGAGCAAGCTCGCAATTACGTCTGCACGGAGTGCGCAAGCGCGGTTCCGTCCGGACACAAATTCTGCGGGGCCTGTGGGGCAGGGGTGCCGACCGAGGCGCAGACGCTCGAGACGAGGTTCTTCGGAGCGCTACAGATGCCCGGCAAGGCGCGGCTCATCGTCGTCCGTGGGGACGAAGCAATGGGTGAGGGGCTCAGCTACCTGCTTCAGGCGACCGAGCACGTCGCCGGCCGCGAAGCCGACCAGATCCCCTTCCCGAGCGACAACTGGCTCAGCCCAGCGCATGCCAACTTTCTTTATCGAGGCGAAAAGCTCGTCGTTCGGGACGAAGGAAGTCTGAACGGGGTCTACATTCGAATTCGAGCGGCGTCACCGATTCAGATCGGCGACCATTTCATGTGCGGCCAACAATTGTTCCGCATCGACGCGACGCCCAAAGACACCTCGGGCCCCGAGGCTGACCAGACGCATTTCTATTCATCGCCACGGCGCCCGAGCGCGTTCCGCGTCACGCAGGTGCTCGAAGGAGGCATGGACGGGATTGTCTGTTGCGCCCACGAGCAGTCGCTCCAAATCGGTCGCGAGGACTGCGACATCAATTTTCCGGACGACGTCCATATGTCGCCCAGACACGCCCGAGTCGAGATGTCGGGGGAGTCCCTTCAATTGGTGGATGAGCACTCCCAGAACGGGACTTACGTTCGCATGCGGGGCGAACGGGAGCTGAGCCATGGAGACTACCTGTTCTTGGGTAGGAACCTGCTCCGAGTGGAGGTGACGGCGTGATCGTCTGTTCCCGATGCAGTAAGGAAAACCAGGACCACTACAAGTTCTGCCTGGGATGCGGTGCGGAGCTTCCGCGGCAGTCCTCCCGGCCGCGGTCGTTTTCGGCGCCTACGCCTCCGGGCGGTACACCCTCGCGGGGCCGAACTACGGACGCACCGCCGGCACCGCAGGCGCAAGTGGGGCGAGCCGAAGCATTGGCCTCGGCGCCGCAGCTCGAGCTGGATCCGACCCCGGTCGAGTCGGTGCGCTCGAAGCCGGTCGCAGTGGAAGACCGGCTGCCACCTGAGCTGGCCCCGATCAGCGACGAGACCTCACCGTGTCCGCACTGCGGTTCGCTGGTGCCCGAGAATTTCCGTTTCTGTCATGTGTGCGGCGACGACCTGCACGCAGAGGCTTCCGGCGACGCTTTGGCAGATGCCCCCGAAGAACGCGTCTCGGCGCCCGCAGTCGCCGAAGCCTCCCAGCCCGCTGCCGCGCGTGCGCGGCTGGTCCTGATTCAGCCAGACGGTTCCGAAGGTGAATCGTTTCCCCTGTCCGGGGGCCGTTCCCTGATCGGCCGGGCCACCGGCGGGATCTTTGCCAACGATGCGTATCTCTCGCCCGAGCACGCCGAGTTCCGCTTCGAGGGCGACCAGCTCGTCGTCAAAGACATGGAGAGCCTCAACGGGGTCTATATTCGCATCGAGCCTGAAGTCCCCGTCGAGCTGTTCGACGGAAGCATTTTCCGCGTGGGGCAGGAGATCCTCCGGTTCGAGGCGCCCGTCGCACCCGACCCGGCCCCCGACGGCACACAGCACATGGGGAGCCCGCACCGCGGCTACTTGGGCCGCATCGCGCTCGTGATCGGCCGCCAGACCACGGGTAACAGCTATCCGATTCCGCCTCAGGGCATCCATCTCGGCCGCGAGCGTGGCGATGTCGTGTTTCCCGAAGACGGCTACGTCTCCGGGCTGCACTGCCGGGTCAACTCTGAAGTCGGGCACGTGTTTCTCACCGACGTCGGCAGCTCGAACGGCACCTTCGTTCGCGTGTCGAACGAGTCGTACGTCCCGCAGGGCACCTTCGTGTTGATCGGGCAGCAGCTCTTCCGAGCCGAATACTAGTGTGCGGATCTTTTCCCTTGTGGTCGGCTTACGTCCTCGTCGCTCCGCTGCGAGGCACATGAGTGCCTCTCGCTACGCTCCTGCGGGCGCGCTCGACCGCCAGCGAAAATCTCTCACACACTAAGGGGCGGACGGGGCAAGCCGAGGCGGGTGGAGAGGAAGTCTTCGATCCGTTCGGCGATGCGACCCGGCTGCTCGACCGGCGCCGCGTGGCTGGCCTCTTCGACCACCTCGAGCTCGGCGTTTGGGATTGCCATCGCCATTTCTTCGGCGAGCGCCATCGGTGTGAATGTGTCGTGCTCCGCCGCCACGACCAGGGTCGGGACATCGACATCGGGAAGGAATTCACGAGCGTCGTGTTCGCCCGCATGCTGAAGCATTCGGAGAAACACATCGGGGTCCATCAAGGAGGCATGTTCCCAGTAGCGTTGGAAGTCTTCCTCCTGAATGCGCTCGCCGTCGAGCTCTCGACCCGCACAGGCGACGCGAAACGCTGTCGCCGCGGGGACGCGTCCCCAGACCGCACGGGCTACCCGAGGGAACATTCGTGTCCCTCGGATGAGGCCGGGCAAGACCTGGTCTAGCAGGTCGGTCCCGTGAAACGTGGTCGTAATTCGCCCGAAGGTCCCGCACATGAGGATGAGGGCCCCGACGCCGTCTGGGTTCTGGCGGTGGTATTCGAGGGCGACCTGAACGCCCATCGAGTGCGCCGCGATGACAGGACGCTCGATGCCAAGCTCATCGCAGATGCGCCGGAGGTCACCAGCGAGGTTCTCGATCGAGAGTCGTTCGCAGTCCACGGGAGGCCCGCTTCGACCGTGTCCACGAAAGTGCCAGTGCACCACTCGGTGGTGCTGAGCGAGCCGGGGGGCGAGATAGCGCCAGGCAAAGCCATCGCAGCCGATTCCGTCCGTCAGAACGACTGACGGATCACCGTCACCGATCTCCTCGTAGAAGAGGCGGGAACCGTCTGCCGCGTCGACGAAGCCCTCGCGGTCGTACTGCACGCCCGGGGAGCTTACTTCTTGGCGGAGTCTTCCGGCGTGTCCGGGATATCGTTGACGGAGGGCAGCTTGCGAATCTCGGGAAGGGCGATCTTCACGCAGCGCTGGACGATCCACGAGAGGGAACGATCCAACCTTGCCGATTCGTGCTTGATGTCGTGTAGCATCGACTCTGGAAAGTAGAGGCTTTGCTTGCGCTTATCGGTCGTGGACATCGTGAAGAATCCTCCATGCGGACGCCTTACCGGCTGGCGAATGCGTCCCGTTCAACTATCTGGTGGTCCTACCCAGGGATAGATGCAGTGTCAATGACAAAGGTCTGAAGCCCATGTTCCGTCAGAAATCCGACCGCAAAACACTTCGCTTGGTCCTCGTCGCTATGCTGGCCGTGGTCCTCGTCGCGGCGATGGCGGCGGAGGCTCCCGCGCGGCGCAGCCCATTCGAGCCGCTGTCGATTTTCGCGCGGGCGCTGGCGTACATCGAAGTGAGTTACGTCGAGCCGGTCGATCAGGAGAGTCTGGTCTACGGAGCGATTCGGGGGCTCGCCGATGCTCTCGATCCACACAGTGTGTTCCTGGACCCCAAAGAGTACGAGATTCTCAAGAGCGACGCCGAGGGGCGGTTCGCCGGCGTTGGCGTCGAGGTCTCCACCCGCGATGGCTGGCTGACGATTCTCTCTGTGTTCGAGGGAGGGCCGGCCGCCAAGGCCGGTTTGAAGCCGGGCGACCGATTCTTGAGCATAGAGGGTGAGGACGCCCGCGACGTTCGATTGTACGACGCAGTGCAGCGCATTCGCGGCGAGCCGGGGACGACGGTCGAGGTCGCGATTCGGCGCGAGGGGCAGGAGAAAGCGCTCGAGCGTACGCTGACGCGAGCGTTCATCGACGTCGACCCCATCGACATGCAGCTCCTCGATGACGGCCTCGTCTATGTGCGGATCAAGGCGTTTCAAGACGGGACCGCCCGGCTGCTCAGCGATGCGCTCGACGAGGCCGTGGTGAAGCGCCGTAGGAAGGGCGGCGTGACCGGCCTCCTGCTCGACCTCCGCGACAACGGGGGAGGCCTGCTTCACGAGGCGGTCTGGGTGAGCGACGAGCTCCTTGCGTCGGGCGTTATCGTCAGCACCCGAGGTCGCGGTGGCGAGAAGATCAGTGAGTACTCGGCGCGGCGGGCGGGGACTCGACCGAAATGGCCCATTGTGGTTCTAATCAATGAGAACACCGCGAGCGCATCGGAGATCGTTGCAGGCGCACTACACGACCATCGGCGTGCCTTGCTCGTCGGAGTTCGAACGTTTGGCAAGGGCAGCGTGCAGAATATTTTCGAGCTTCCGGGCGGCAGCGCGCTGAAGTTGACGACGTACCGCTATTACACCCCGCTAGGCCGTTCGATTCAGGCCGAAGGGATCACCCCCGACCTCACCGCCGAGCAACCCCGAGCGGAGGGCGATCCCGAGCCGATCCGCGAGGAGGAGCTCGAGCGGCATCTAGCCTCGCAGTCCAAGCGGGCCGTGGGGGGAGAAACGTCGGCGAGTAAGCAGGCCCCGGAAGCGACGGGCAAGATGCCAGCGATTTTCGCGGAGGATTCTCAGGGACAGCGTGCGTATACCGTGTTGAAGAGAGAGCTCGACTCACGGTAGACTCTACCAGTGTCAGTGTCAGTGTCGGCGCCAGCGCCAGCGCCGGTGCCAGCGTCAGCGTGGGGGGTGGGCTGGGGCTCTGCGGCGCAGCAGCTTGAAGACGACCCCTGCGGTCTCCCCCATGCGACTCTCCACTTCCACAAACTCCGACAAGTCCTCCGGAAAATAGGTATCTCCTTCGACCTCCTCGTCGATCGTCGTCAGGTGAAGCTCGGTGGCTAGGGGTAGCGCCTCGGCGTACAAGCTTGCTCCGCCAATGATGAATGGGCAGTCGTCGCTGGTTCTGGCCAGGGCGATTGCTTCGTCGAGGCTGTGGGCGGTTTCGCAGCCTGGGAACGCTGCGCCGGGTCGTCGGGTGACTACGATGTTGCGACGCTTTGGAAGTGGGCGGCCGATCGAGTCGTGGGTCTTTCGGCCCATGATGATCACGTGGCCGCCGGTCGTCTTCTTGAAGTGCTTGAGGTCCTCGGAGACGTGCCAGGGCAGTGTGCCGCCCTTGCCGATCACGCCGTTGCGAGCCACCGCCGCGATCAACGCCAGCGGTGCGAGAGCCGGCTGAGGCTCGATCACACCGCCACCGGGGCTTTGATGCGAGGATGAGGGAGGTAGTCCTTGAGTTGGAAGTGCTCGTGGCGGAAGTCGAAGAGATTGTCGACCGAAGGGTCGATTAGCATCGTCGGGGAGGGGCGAGGCTGACGTGAGAGTTGCAAGCGCGCTTGATCGACGTGGTTGCTGTAGAGATGCACGTCGCCGAATGTGTGAACGAAGTCCCCCGGCTTCAAGCCTGAAACAGAGGCGATCATCATGGTCAGGAGTGCATAGCTTGCGATGTTGAAAGGAACCCCGAGAAAGACGTCGGCGCTGCGCTGGTATAGCTGACAACTCAAACGGCCATCGCTAACATAAAACTGAAACAGGGTGTGACAAGGAGGGAGGGCGACGCGCTCGGCTTCCGAAGGGTTCCAGCCTGAGACGATGAGCCGGCGGCTATCGGGATTGTCGCGGATTTGGTCGAGCACGTAGGTCAGTTGGTCGAAGCCGTCGCGCTCGAACGAACCGTCCTCGCGCTCGGTCGCGCCGAAGTTGCGCCACTGATGCCCGTAGACTGGACCGAGGTCGCCTTCCTTTCGCCCGAAGCGCGCGGTCTGCTCGGCGGTTGCCCACTCGTCCCAGATCGAGACGCCGACTTCTTGCAGATGACTGACGTGAGTTTGTCCGCGCACGAACCACAGCAGCTCGTGGATGATCGATTTCAGGTGGACCTTCTTGGTGGTAAGAAGCGGAAAGCCCTCCGCGAGGTCAGCGCGCATTTGGTACCCGAAGAGGCTGCGCGTGCCGGTGCCTGTTCTGTCTTCCCGCTGGACGCCTTCGTCCAGCACCTTTCGCAGCAGATCGAGGTATGCCCGCATGGTCCTATTCTTCGGTGACCTCGACCGGCTCGCGGGGCTCGTCGCGCCGGATGGAGTAGCGCACCAGCGCGCGAAGAATGTCGTTGCGCTCGAGGTCGCCCACGAGTCGCTTGATGTCCTCGTACACTGAGGGATCGGTCAGTAGTGCGCCAATGGTACCCTTGCCCTCGCGTGCCTCTTTGGTGAGGAAGGCAATGTCGTCGCTGGCGTTCTGCAGGTTGTCCATGAACGAATCGCCGAGCTCGCCGTAGATCAACTGATTGACGGCGCCGTCGCCCTCGCGGACGTCGGTGAGGATGGTGTTCAGCTGGCCGAACGTGTCCCGGATGTTCCGAATCGCATCGGTGCCCTCGGTCCCATAGAGCAGGGCGTGAGCCGTGCCCTCGTTCGTTTGGATGTCTTCGGTGATCTTGTTGAGGTTCTTGCCGAGCGCTGCGACTTGCTTTCCAGCCGCCCGTAGCTCT
>CALLDH010000251.1 GCA_937998345.1 uncultured bacterium
CACAGGATCCGCGGAGAACCTTTTTGCCATCCAGCCACGCTTTGCAAAGGTCGACAAGGTGTTCTTGAGCCATCTGCACAGCGATCATTTTGGAGATCTGGACGCCCTTTGGATCGGGGGCTGGGGGAGCGGCCGTTACACCCCACTCCAGGTGTACGGCCCTTCCGGTTCAAAGCCCGAGCTCGGGACGGCGGCTGCGGTGGAAGGGCTGACCCGGGCTTATGCCTGGGACGTCGCGGGACGTACGGGTGCATGGCCTGACGCAGGAGGCAAGCTCGTGGCGCACGAGTTTGACTACAAAGAGGACAAACAGGTCGTCTATGACGACAACGGGGTGCGCGTCACCGCGTTTCCCGCGATTCACGTGCTCGACGGCTCGGTGAGCTACCGGCTCGATTGGAACGGTCTTAGCTTCGTTTTCGGCGGCGACTCGGTCCCGAACAAGTGGTTTATCGAGAATGCCAAGGGTGCGGACCTCGTCGTTCACGAATGCATCTACACGCCAGAGGGTATGAACGACTTCTACGGGTGGAACAACATGCGTACGGCGACCTATGTATCGTCGTACATCCACACGCCGCCCACTGCGTTCGGCAAGCTCATGAGCGCGGTTGAGCCGCGCATGGCGGTCGCCTACCACGCGATCCTGCTCCCGGACTTGCTTCAGCAGACGACCGAGTCGATCCGCAAGACGTACGACGGACCGCTCTCGATCGTCGGCGACTTGGTCGTATGGAACGTCACCAAGGACGACATCATGGTGCGTGAGGCCGTCGTGCCTGAGATCTTGTATCCGCCGCCGGCGGGACCCGAATGGGGGTCGGCCAAGCGAACGGAATCGACCGAGCCGAAGCTCTCCGAGTTCATCGAAGGTGGCTGGTGGGAAGAGTATGAGCCTCCGCCGCTGCCCGATGGCCCCGATTCCCCCGGGGGTGAGTGAAGCTTCGGGGTATGAGTTCACAAGGATTCAAAGAGCGTCCGCGCTGTCGCGCTCGACGCCCCGATGCTCCCATGATTCCCGCTCGGTTTTTCGCGGGCTTGTCGGCTTGACCGAATGACCCCATGCTCGCTAGCGGTGGTGTTGCAAATGAGACGTCGTCTCTTTGTCGTCCAAGCTGTGGCTCTCGTATCGATCTGCCTTCACAGCGCCAGCTGTGCGAGCGAGACACTCGAGCTTTCGAACGGAGATCCGACGTCGCCTGCACCACCGAATTCGCCCGGAGATTCGAGCTCGCCCAGGGATCCGACGTCGCCTGGGGATCCCACGACGCCCCCACCCTCAGACCAAGTTCTGCCTACGCTCGCGGCCACACGCCTCGTGGTCGATGACGCATTCGCCACGGCTCCCTTGTGTGCCAATTGCCATGCCAACGTGCAGGGCTCAGCCGCGATGAGAGACGAGTCTTCGAGGCCGATCGGCCCGTTCGACCTGTGGCGGTCCAGCATGATGGCCAATGCAGCTCGCGATCCTCTATGGCGGGCAATGATGTCGGCCGAGATTGCCGCCACTCCATCCCGTAAAGCAGAGATCGAAGCCAAGTGCTTTTCATGTCACGGCCCAATGGCCAAGCGAGCCGGGCTAAAGGACGGTGCGCTGCCCACGCTGGAGATGGTGTACACCGATACCGACCGAAGCCAAATCCTCCTCGACGGGGTCTCCTGCACTGTCTGCCATCAATCAACAGAGGAAAACTTTGGCGAGGAGTCCGGTTACTCCGGCAACTTTGTTGTGAACGACTACCGGGAAATCTACGGCCCACATGCCAATCCGTTTGGCATGCCGATGAGTCGCATGAGCGGATACGACCCAGTCTATGGGGACCACGTCCTGGAGTCTGCGCTCTGCGGCACGTGCCACACTCTGTTCACGAACACCTTGGACCCAGACGGAACGGCGACCGGCGATCGATTCGCGGAGCAAACGCCGTATCTAGAGTGGCGGAATTCGGTCTACAATGATGAGGTAACCAACCTTTCGCCTGACGCGGCGAGCTGCCAAGACTGCCACCAACCGAAGACCAGTGTCGATGGGGTGGAGATCCGTACAGAGATCGCTCGGATGGGAGGCATGCACGGTGGAATGGGCGGTGGCATGTTTCCGGCCCGCAGCCCTTACGGACGCCACGTTTTCGTAGGGGCCAATACGTTTGTGCCAACGCTCATCCGCGACAACGCCGCAGAGCTCCAACCGAACGCGTCTGCCGCAGCCCTGAATGCTACGATCGCCGCAGCGCGTGAGGAGCTGCAAGAACGAACGGCGACCATGGAGCTCGTAGAGGCTTCTCGCGTCGGCGACCGCGTTCGCCTGACCCTTCGTTTGGAGAACCTTGCTGGGCACAAGCTCCCGACGGGGTTTCCAAGCCGGCGCGCGTGGGTACGACTGGAAGTGATCGATGATACCGGCGAAGTGCCGTTCGCCTCAGGCGTCACTGATGACAAGGGGCGGCTCCTGAACCTCGACGGCGAGGTGCTGGCATCCGAAGCGGCGGGCGGTCCAATCCAAGCGCATCGGAACCTGATTTCGAGCGACGAAGAGGTGCTGATCTTCGAGGACATCATGGGTGATGTGAACGGGAACGCGACGTTCACACTGCTTCGGGCCGCCGTGCACCTCAAAGACAACCGTCTCCTTCCAAAAGGATGGAACCCGAATCACCCGGACGCAGAGCACACGGGGGTCTACGGCGCCGCGTCGCAGGATGGGAACTTCGTCGATGGAGCGGACACGGTCACCTACGAGGTCCGCGCGCCGGTCGAAAATGGCCCGTATCGAGTCCGAGCGGCGTTCCTCTACCAGACCTTGAACCCGCGCTTTGCCGCAGAGCTCTTCTCCTTCGACACAGCCGAAGTCGAGACGCTCGAGAGATACTACGCGGCATCAGGCTCTCCACCGGAAACCATGGCTGAGCTCGAATACGTTTTAGAGTAACAATAGCGTTGCGCAGCGACGCTTCGTTTACTGGCCGGCTATTCAGGGTCTTCGGAGAGACGAGGAGTGCCCTTACGGTGCAGTCCAGAAGGGAAACGCCATCCCGTAGGTGCCGTTGTGGTGCTGCCACCCATCGCCCATGTGCGAATGGCCGCCCATCATGCCTCCGTGCTGACCCAGCATCTCTTCATCGACCCAATGGCCTCCCATGTCCAAGCCGTGTTGGTCGAAGTCCATGTGGTGACCGTCCGCATCGATGATGCCGCCGCCCACGTGGAGGGTGTGCTCGCGGTGGAGTTGCAGGGAGTCATGCGGGGTGAAGGTCAGCACGTGGTGGTCCTCTGACCACTCCCATGCGCCGGGCACCTCCTCGCCGTCGAGCCCTCCAAGGTGCACTGCGCAGAGCGCCTCGACCCCATCGACCATAGGGTGGTCGAACTCGAGCTGGATCCGCTCGTTCGGGTCCACGTTGGTGCTGCCGCCCTCGGGCGACACGCGCAGCAACGCCACCTTCGGCGCGGAATCCGCCGTGGTCCGGAAGGAGAACGCCATGCCGTAGTAGCCGCTGTGGTGCTGCCACCCGTCGCCCATGTGCGAATGGCCGCCCATCATGCCTCCGTGCTCACCCAGCATCTCTTCATCGACCCAATGGCCTCCCATGTCCAAGCCGTGTTGGTCGAAGTCCATGCCATGGCCGTGGCGATCGGTGATACCGCCGCCGACGTGCAGGGTGTGCTCGCGGTCGAGTTGCAGGGAGTCATGCGGGGTGAAGGTCAGCACATGGTGGTCCTCTGACCACTCCCATGCGCCGGGCACCTCCTCGCCGTCGAGCCCTCCAAGGTGCACTGCGCAGAGCGCCTCGACCCCATCGACCATAGGGTGGTCGAACTCCATTTGGATCCGCGCGTTCGGGTCCACGTTCGTGCTGCCGCCTTGGGGCGTGACGCGTACGAGAGCCGCCTCCTCGGTGCGAGTGCCCGCGCTCTGCGTCTCATCGGAGCAGGCAGCCGATGCAGCGAAAACGCCAGCGATAATTGTCAGACTAAGTGTTCGTATCGATAGGCTCCTCATAATCGCCTCCTAACACCGTCCGCCTACCACGGTCGTTGGCATCCGCTAGCGAAAGTTTTGCGCGTAAATTGATCTGGAATCGCGCGCGCGGACCGTCCGTAGCGAACGTTGTAACCAATGGTGTCACAGCCGCATTCCGTGGTGCTCAGGTCAGTGTTTACGCTGCTCGCTGCTTGGGGTGAGTGCATGCGAAAGCCCCGGCGCACGTGGCTTCATGGTCATGCGTTCGCGAACCCATCCATCACCGTGGGTTTCTCAAACGTGCAAGTTGCTGCAAGACCAAGCGCGCCAGCTCACGCGACTCTGCAAGCCTAGAGTTGGACAAGACCTTGCGTGCGAGCGCGCCTAAGGTCTCGGCGGTGGGCACGTCTCCCACGTCCGCCCTTCCCTGCGTTGTCTCCGCTTCGATTTTGCCAGTTGGCAAAGCGTTTTCCCGAACATGCTTTTTGCTGTCCTTTGTTTCCGCTAACTCAGGATCCGGTTTCCCGTGATTACCCGTAGTTGTGCGATTCGGCTCGAAATCGGATGTTTTCGATTCACACCGCCTCCACTACTATCGCCCAGTCTTTCGCATCGTCACCCCGGCGCGCGGGCTGCGAACGGTGTGCGTCGTCAGAGCGTTTCGGACAAGAGGGCGCGTTTGTTAAGAGACGGTTCATGGTTTTGGCCTAGGCCGCGTTTGCGGCTCGGTACTCCTTTTTGCGACGTTGCATCGTGAGCTGTTTGATCTTGTCCCGTTCGGACAGGACCCGGTGGTGGCGGCCGTAGTAGACGTCCGCCGGCGTGCAGTTGTCGAGCGACTCGTGGTAGCGGCGGTGGTTGTAGTAGGCGACGAAATCACGCACCGCCGCCTCGAGCTCCCACGGGAAGTAGTAGTGCTGCAGCTTCACGACGTTCTTCATCGAGCGGTGGTAGCGCTCGATCTTCCCTTGCGTCTGCGGATGGTACGGGCGGCCTCGGGTGTGCGTCATGCCCTGCTCCTGCAGGTAA
>CALLDH010000252.1 GCA_937998345.1 uncultured bacterium
CCAGAAAATCGACGACTTTGGCGGCATGGTCGAAGCCGTCGAGCGCGGCTACCCGCAGCGCGAAATTGCAGCTTCGGCGTACCGCCTGCAGCGCCAGATCGAAAGCGGCGAAAAGACGGTGGTTGGCGTCAACATATACGAACAGGACGAGCAGCCGGACATCCCGACCCTCCGAGTAGACGAGTCGATTCAAAAAGAGCAGATCGAGAGCCTTGCAAAGGTGAAGGCGGAACGGGACGACACCACAGTGTCCGGCGCCCTCGCCGCCATCGCAGACGCCTGCCGAGGCGACCGCAATGTGATGCCGAGCATCATCGACGCGGCGAAGGCGTACTGCACGGAGCAGGAAATCTGCGACGTATTCCGAGACGTCTACGGCCAACACCAAGACCGGCCGGAGTTTTGACCAGGGCCGAGGCTGGGACAGAGACCGAGGCCGACACCGGGACCACGGGATCGGGACCGTGCCAGCGTCTGTGCCAGTGCCAGTGCCAGTGCCAGCGTCAGCGCCAGCGATCGTGACAGCGATGGCATCGGCGTGCTAGAGCACCCGCTCACGGAGGGTCCATGTCATCTGCCAGTAAAGGCGTAGCCGCTGTTGCGCTCGTCGTCGCTATCGTTGGGGTATATCTCTGGGGGCGTTCGGACGGTCAGGCGGGGCGGGTTGCGCCCTTGACCCACACTGCCTCGGCCAAGAAGGCCGAGCTCGATGTCTACTATCCGGCAACGGAATCGCTTGGGAAGAATGAGATGCGGGTGGTGGCGCTTGGTACCGGCATGCCGAGCGTGCGGCCGAAGCAGGCTGCCGCATGTTGGCTCGTCGAGCTCGGCAATGGTGAGAAGTTTCTCTTCGACATCGGGAGCGGCTGCCACGAGCGCCTCGCGGCGCAGAAAATTCCGTATGACCTGATCGACAAGGTCTTCATTGGACATCTCCACGTCGACCACATGGGCGACCTGCCGTCATTCTGGTTGGGCGGCACCGTCATGAATCGCCTCACGCCGCTGCGCATTTGGGGCCCTAGCGGGGCGACGCCGGAGTATGGCACGAAGCATGCAATGGACCTCATGGAGCAGATGTACCTCTGGGACATCGGGACCCGAGGAGGGGTCGTCGATTTCCGCGGCGGGCAGTTGGACGTGACCGAGTTTGCTTTCGACGGCGTGAACGAGGTCATCTATCAGGAGAAGGGCGTCACGATTCGAAGTATTCCAGCGGTGCATGGTCTCGATGGTGCGGTCAGCTTCATTCTCGAGTGGAACGGCCTCAAGTTCGCCTATTCGAGCGACACCATTCCCAACAAGTGGTGGGCCGAGCACACGAAGGGCGCCGACATCTCGATTCACGAGTGCTTCCTGCCTTCGGTGCTGCTGGTCACGAGGCAGGGCTTTGCTCCACTCGAGGCGTTGAACGTCGGGACGCAGGGTCACACATCGCCTGAGCAGTTCGGAAAGGTGATGTCGGCTACGAAGCCCCGCCTCGCGGTCGGCTACCATTTCTACAACGACTTCGACACGCAGCCGGAGGTGATGCGCCGGGTGCGCAAGACCTACGACGGACCTCTCGCGCTGGCGTTGGACTACATGGTCTTCAACGTCAACAAGGACGAGATTCGCGTGCGTATGTCTGCTGTGGACGAAGAGATCTGGCCGAGTCCACCGATGAAAAAGAAGAATCCACCCGACACGTCGAAGGCGATTCCGTTCTCCGACTTCACTAGGTCCGGTGTGATCGCGTACCCCGAGGTCGTTCAGCCGATCTACGACGAGATCAACGAGATCTACGACACCGACTACGAGCCGCTCTTCAAGTAGGCGAGGGGTCTACGGGCCGGTCATTCGAAGCCACATGGCGGCCAGCATTGCCGCGACCATGAGCGTGAGACCGATGGTTCCGACGATGTCCTCGACGCGCTTTCGTCGTTGACGATCTTCGAGCCATCCCGGGACGCTCGGGTCGTAGGTCGAGGTTTCGGAAGGCAAGGGCGCCGGAGGCGGCATGGGCCGCTGCAGGAGGGGCTCCGGTAACGCGGGCGCCGGGTTGATCACTTCGCTCCACTGCTTCTGATGCGCCCGGGGATTCTGCACGACGTGACTCACGTCGCTCTGTGCGGACGAACCCTCTCGTGGAACTCGAACCACTCTCGTCGTGGTGTCCAGACGCTTCTTTCGGAAATGGCTCGGCCGCCGCTCCAGCTTTCCAGGCCTTCCGGGGAGCTCCGGGTCTTCATCGGGATGCGGCACGAGTTTGTTTCCTTCTGCCGCCCCCGTCGGCTTCCTTTCGAGTATACCGTTCAATCGTTCAGTGTCATCGATGAGCTCGCCTTTTCGAGAGTTCGCTTACAATAAGAGAAATGGATTCGATCGTGGCAGTAGAAGAGATCGATGGCGACTTCGCCGGGCGCGTGGTGTTCACCTGTGAGCACGCCTCAGCAGAGCTGCCCGAGCCATGGACCTGGCCTGGTGCAGATCGGTGGCTCGTCGACACGCATTGGGCCAGCGACATCGGCGCCGCCGCATTCACGCGAAGGGCGGCCCAATTGATGAATGCGCCGGCCGTGCTTTCGCGGTTCTCCCGGCTTTTGGTCGATCCAAACCGACCTCTCGATTCGGAGACGCTGTTTCGAGAGAGCGCCGAAGGCAGGACGGTGCATCTAAACGAAGCGCTCCTCGAAGCCGAGCGGTCGCGCCGAATCGATCGCTTTTACGTTCCGTATCACGCTGCGGTGAGCGCAATGGTGGAGAAGAGCCGAGGCGACACGGTGTTCGCTATCCACACATTCACCGACAACTACGAAGGGGAGGCGCGTGCGCTGGAGATCGGCGTGTTGTTCGACCATGACGAAGAGCCCGCGTATCAGCTAGTGCGTCATCTCGAGGCGGCGGGTTTCCATGTCGCTGCCAACGAGCCCTGGTCTGGCAAGGCGGGGCTGGCCTATTCGCCCGTCCGGCACGCCCGGGAATTCGGCCGATGCGCGCTCGAGATCGAGGCGCGTCAGGACTTGATCGTGGACGAACCGTTTGCCGCACGCCTTGCGGAAGCGCTCACGAGTTTCTTCTCGTAAGCTTGCGGCAATGGGTCGATTTCGCTCCAAGCAGACCGGGCTCTCGTACCTCTCCACTGGGCGTGGGGATGCGCCACTGGTGGTTTGCCTCCACGGGTTTCCAGACATTCCACGGACTTGGGCGCCATTGACTGAGCAACTTTGCGAAGCTGGATACCGCGTCGTTAGCCCCTGGCTCCCCGGCTACGCCCCCTCGTCGCTCGAGGGGCCCTTCGACGCTCCCTCGCTCACTCGGACGATCCTCTCACTGACCGACGAGCTGTCTCCTTCCGAGCCGGTTCGGATCGTGGGGCACGACTGGGGCTCGGTCATTGCTCAATGCGCGGCTGCCCTGCGACCAGAGAAGTTTCGCGCGGCCGCTATGCTTGCAGTCCCCCACGTCCTGGCCTTCGAGACGAACATCGAGCGCTTTCCGCGCCAGCTGCAGCGAAGCGCGTACACGGGCCTCTTTCAGTTGCCCATGTTGTCGGACCGTATCGTGAAGGCGCGGGACTTCCGTTTCATCGAGCGCCTTTGGAAGCGCTGGTCACCCGGTTTCGGTCCTGGGGCCGACTACTTCGACGAGCTCAAGCTGTGCTTGCGCTCGAGCATGCCCGCTCCGTTGAAGTACTATCGCGCAATGGCCTCGCTCAAGGTGGCACGCGAGATACGCGAAATCGTCGCAGCCGGCCCCATCCTGGTCCCGACGATGTACCTTCACGGCGAGCGGGATGGCTGCGTTGTCGCGGGGATGGCCGACGATCAAGAGGAGCACTTCAGCGCGCTATTCGAGATGGTGAAGCTGGCGGACGCGGGGCACTTTCTGCATTTGGAGAGGCC
>CALLDH010000253.1 GCA_937998345.1 uncultured bacterium
GCTGGCGGAGACCGTCAAAGGCAAGGGCAAGAGGCAGAAGCACGACCTCAGCTGGCGCGAGGCACCGGTCGAAGCGCGTCTCTCCTACGCCCTGGTCAACGGAGTCGTGGACTTCGTCATCGAAGACACGGAGGAAGCCCGTCTGAAATATGCGCGTCCGCTCGATGTCATTGAAGGACCGCTGATGGACGGCATGGCGGTCGTCGGCGACCTGTTCGGTGCCGGAAAAATGTTCCTTCCACAGGTCGTCAAAAGCGCGCGAGTCATGAAGAAGTCCGTGGCGCATCTCGAGCCTTTCATGGAAGACGAGAAGACCGAGGGCAGCGTTCAGGCCAAGGTGCTGCTCGCCACGGTGAAGGGCGACGTGCACGATATCGGAAAGAATATCGTCGGTGTCGTGCTCGGCTGCAACAACTACGGGGTCGTCGACCTCGGCGTCATGGTGCCCGCCGAGAAGATCCTCGATACTGCCATAGCCGAGGGCTGCGACATCGTGGGGCTGAGCGGACTCATCACACCGTCACTCGACGAGATGGTCTACGTGGCTTCTGAGATGCAGCGACGCGGGATGAACCTTCCCCTCTTGATCGGCGGCGCGACCACTAGCCGGGCGCACACTGCGGTCAAGATCGCGCCTTCCTACGACCACAGCACCTTGCACGTCCTAGACGCGTCGCGCGTCGTCAATGTCGTCTCCGATCTGTTGAGCCCTGAACGCAGAACGGTGCTCGATGCGAAGAATCGAAGCGAGCAAGAGAAGTCCCGGAAGCTGTTCGAGCATCGGCAGAACCGGGAGCTGATTTCGCTCGGGATCGCGCGCGAGAACGGGACGCAGATCGAATGGGGAAGCGAAGAGGTGCCGACGCCGGTTTTCCAGGGGCGGCGCGTCATCGATGACGTCAGCCTCCAAGAGATCGCACACTATATCGATTGGACATTTTTCTTCTCGGCCTGGGAGCTCAAAGGGAAGTTTCCAAAGATCCTGGAGCACGAGCATCACGGGGCTGCTGCGCGAGAGCTCTACGATCACGGCCGCGCGCTGCTCGACCGCATCATCTCCGAGAAGCTTCTCACTCCCCGTGGCGTGTACGGATTTTGGCCAGCGAACCGAGACGGCGACGACATCGTGGTCTGGGGCGACGAAGCGCGCAGTCGTGAACAGGCGCGTTTTCACATGTTGCGACAACAGGCGACGAAGCCCAACGAGCAACCCTACTATTGTCTTTCGGATTTCGTGGCGCCCGCGAGCAGCGGCCTGCGGGATCACATCGGGGCATTCGCGGTGACCACGGGCCTCGGTGTCGACGAGCTTGCCCGACACTTCGAGCAAGACCACGACGACTACAATGCCATCATGGTCAAGTCGCTCGCGGACCGTTTGGCGGAAGCATTTGCGGAGCTGATGCACGAGCGCGCCCGCCGGGAGTGGGGCTATGAGCCCGAAGACGGGTTCAGCAACGAAGAGCTCATCGCGGAGAAGTACCACGGTATCCGGCCAGCCTTTGGCTATCCGGCATGTCCCGATCACACGGAGAAGGGAACCCTGTGGGACTTGCTCGGAGCGAACGAGGTCGGAATCTCCCTGACCGAGCACTTCGCGATGAATCCGGCCTCGAGCGTCAGCGGCATCTACCTAGGTCATCCGAAGTCCCGCTACTTCGCCGTGGGTCCAATCGACCGCGATCAGGTCGAGGACTATGCGCGCCGAAAGAAGATGACCGTGGCGGACGCCGAACGCTGGCTACAACCGAACCTCGGCTACCCACGAGGCGGTTGATGCAGAGGCCCCGGCTTCGCGACCTGCTTCCCGTCAGCGTCCGCACCTTCGATCCGGAGGAGGTGACCACCAGGAGTCACCGCGAGACGGACCCGCGCGGGGTAGGCTTGGCTCCGCAGGACGTCGAAGCAATCTGGGCTGCCGTCGTGAGGTTCTACAAGGTGGGACTCCACCCGGCCATCGCGCTTTGCATTCGGCGAAGGGGCGAGATCATCCTCGATCGCGCGATCGGCCACGCCCGCGGGAACAGTCCTCAAGACGCGGAGGGCACGCCTTTGGTGAAGGCGACGCCCGACACGCTGTACAACTTCTTCTCTGGCTCCAAGACGGTTACCGCGATGCTGATTCACCTCTTAGAGGAAGAGGACCAGCTCCACGTCGATGAGCCAGTCGCCACATTCATTCCAGAGTTCGCGAAACGCCGGAAGCACAACATCACCATTCGCGACCTGCTCACTCACCGCGCCGGGATTCCAACGACGCCGGAAGAAGCGATCGACCTCGACATGCTGTCGCGCCCGGAGGAGATTACTCGAGCCGTCTGCGATCTGGAACCAACTCATCGACCGGGCAGCGTGCAAGCCTACCAGGCGGTCACAAGCGGGTTCATTCTGGCGGAGATCATCCAGCGCGTGACGGGCGCGAGCATCAGGGACTTTCTGACCGCCAAAGTCCGCGATCCGCTCCGGATGGAGCACTTCAACTATGGCGTGGCGCCAGAGCAGCTCGACCAGGTCGCGGTCGATGCATTCACTGGACCCACGCCAACATGGCCATACAAGAATCTCGTGCAGGTCGCGTTCGGCGCGTCGATGCGCGAGCTCGTCGACTTGAGCAACGATTCGCGTTTCAGGACGGGGGTGGTGCCCTCTGGCAACATCATCGCGACGCCCGAGGAAATCTCACGCTTTTTCGAAACGCTCCTGTGCGGCGGGATCTACGAGGACACCCGTGTCTTTGAACAGCGAACGATTGCCAGGGCCATTGAACCTCAGGTGACGGGCCAAGTCGATCGCGTTCTGATGATGCCGATTCCGCTTTCGATGGGTTTCATGCTGGGAGGACGGACGTTTGGTTTCTATGGGCCCCGCACAGCCAACGCGTATGGTCATCTCGGTTTCACCAACGTCCTCGGTTGGGCTGACCCCGACCGCGACGTCAGCGTAGCGTTCATGAACACGGGCAAGCCACTCCTCTCGGCTAGAATGATTGCCTGGTTGAACGTGATGCGTGTCATCGGGACACGGATTGCACCCGATCGGTCGTAGGCCATGGAAGAGCAGAGCGCTGCTGTTCAGTACTTCCTGCCGTTCACCGTTGCGATGATCATGTTCGCGATGGGTCTCGGCCTGCGGGTCGACGACTTTCGCCGCATCTTAGACAAGCCCCGCGCGGTCATGATTGGGCTCGGCGCGCAGCTGGTCCTGCTTCCGGTCCTGGGATTTGCCGTCGCGTTTGGCTTCGGCCTGCGTCCGGAGTTGGCGGTGGGTCTGGTGCTGCTCAGCGCATGTCCGGGCGGGGCGCACAGCAACCTCTACGCTAGCTTTGCGCGCGCGGATGTGGCGCTTTCCGTCACGCTGACGGCTGTTTCGGGGCTCGTCACGATCGTGACGATTCCGCCGCTCATACGCTTGGCGACGACGCTCTTCGCAACCGGCGGCGAGGTCCCAGAGCTTCCCATCGTCGACACGACCCTGCGGATCTTCGTCGTCATGGCGGTCCCTGTCGCCCTCGGCATGCTGATTCACGTTCGAACCGAACGATGGGCGCTCCGACTCGAGAAGATCGTGAAAGCGGTGGCGATCGTTCTCCTCGCGCTGATCGTGGTCGGCTCGATCGCGCGTCAGTCTGAGAACGTGGCCGAGTTCGCCAAGCAGGCTGGCGCCCCGGTCTTGGTGCTCAACCTCGTCGCGATGTGGATAGGCTACGGGATGGCGGCGGGGGGGCGGCTTCCGCGACCGCAGCGGCGCACCATCACGCTTGAAGTTGGCATTCAGAATGGCGCGCTCGCATTTGCCCTTGCGGCTGGCCTGCTCGACAGCGTGGCAGTGGCGATTCCCGCGATCCTCTACAGCATCCTCGTGTACTTTACGGGCGCCGTGGTCATCGCCGATGGTCGCCTGAGGCCCTGACTGTGCCTTTGCGGGGGACGCCTCTGTGCTAGAGTCCGCCCGATGAAATTCAGCGCTTCGATCGCCATGGCGCCGCCCGAGCACTACATCCCGGTCGCCCAGGAGGCGGAGAAACTCGGCTATCATGCCATCGTGCTGCCCGACTCGATCTTCTTTTCGGAGGAGGTCAGCAAACCGTATCCATACACCAAAGACGGCAGTCGCATGTGGGACGGAGAGACGCCGTGGGTTGAGCCGATCGTGGGCGCGTCTGCCATGGCAGCCGCAACCAAAACGATCTTCTTTTATACGAGTGTCGTGAAATTGCCGGTGCGCCATCCCGTGTTGGTCGCGAAGCAGGTGGCTTCGCTGGCGGCGCTCTCGAACAACCGCTTTGGGTTCGGCTGTGGGCTTGGATGGCTTCCCGAAGAGTTCAAGTGGTGTGGCACCGAGTTTGAGACGCGCGGCAAGCGCATGAACGAGTGCCTCGAGATCCTGCGTCTCATTTGGGGCGGAGGGATGGTCGAGTACCACGGCGAGCACTACGACTTCGGCAAGATTCAAATGAGCCCCGCACCAAGCAAGCCGATTCCGATCTACATCGGCGGCCACACTCAGCCCGGCCTCCGGCGCGCCGCGAAGTACGGCGATGGCTGGTCCTCGGCAATGCTTCCATCGAAAGAGCTTCTCGACTTGATTGGCCAAATCGAGGCGTTTCGCAAAGAGTACGGGCGTGACCACCTGCCTATGGAGTACCAGGCGGTGGTCACCGATGTCTGGGACGCTGACGGCTATAAGCGCCTCGAAGATGCGGGCGTCACCGACATCATCACCGTTCCGTGGCTCATGTACGGGACCCCCATGGTGGGGGGCAGCTTGCAAGGCCGCATCGACGGCTTGAATCGGTTTGCAGACACCGTTATCGCCAAGATGCCATGAGCTCCGCGTCGCCGATCTTGGAGCAAGCCAGCGTCGAGCCAGTAGCCGACGAGGATGCCTACAAACTGAGCGAGCTCGACACGGCTGGCCTTTGCGCTGCGGCGCGCGCACGCCGGGATCGCGCATGGGGCAAGACCCTCACCTTTTCGCCGAAGGTGTTCCTGCCGATCACGAACCTGTGTCGCAACCGGTGCGACTATTGCTCGTTCCGACGCTCCCCTGGTGATCCGGGCGAGTGGACGATGAGCCCAGAGGAGATTCGCTCCTGGCTCCATCGCGCACGCGCGCAAGGTTGCATCGAGGCGTTGTTCTGTTTGGGCGACACCCCGGAGACGGGTTTTCGCGAGTACCGCGCACTGCTGCGTTCGTGGGGACACGAGCGGACGGTGGACTATCTCCGGTGGGCGGCCGAAGAAGCGCTGGCGGCCGGCCTTCTGCCACACACCAATGCCGGCATCCTTTCGCGCGAAGACATGGTCGCGTTGCGCCCCCTCAACGTCAGCCTCGGCTTGATGCTCGAGAACGTGAGCGACCGGCTCTGCGAAAAGGGCATGCCGCATCATCGCGCACCCGATAAGCGGCCGGCCAAGCGCATTCAGATGACCCGCGAGGCCGGTGAGCTGCACATCCCGTTCACCTCGGGGCTATTGATCGGCATCGGGGAGACGGTCGAAGAGCGGGTGGACACGATCCTGACGATTCGGCGCCTGCAGCGGCAGTACGGTCACATCGGTGAAGTCATCGTTCAGAACTTCCGCTCCCATCCGGATACGCCAATGGGCTTTGCAACGGAGCCGACGCCCGACGAGCTTGCGACGACCATCGCGCTAGCCCGGCTCATCCTAGACGACGGGGTGAGCGTCCAGGCACCTCCGAACCTCAACCCCGCGTCGACCGCGACTCTCATCCAGGCTGGCATCAACGATTTCGGCGGTATTTCTCCGGTCAGCCCCGACTACATCAACCCGCAGCATCCCTGGCCGTTCCTCGCGCGCCTTCGGGAAGCCTGTGAGGCCGAAGGCTT
>CALLDH010000254.1 GCA_937998345.1 uncultured bacterium
CTGCAGCTCAACGTCCCGCCGCTGCGGGATCGGCGCGACGACATCATGTTGCTGGTCGAGCACTTCATCGAACGAAACAACGGACGGCTCGGCACCAAGATCCGCGAGCTGGACCCGCACGTCCGTAAGCTGCTTCTCAACTACCCCTGGCCCGGCAATGTGCGCGAGTTGGAGAACACCATCGAGCGCGCGGTCGTGCTCGCGGAGGGGGACCTGATCACGGTGCGCGATTTGCCTGAGCGGATGCGTGAGCCCTCCGATCCGGTCGCCGCCAGCCTCTCGACGGGGGAGCTCTCCATCAAGAAAACCGCGCGATTCATGGAGGAAACCCTGATTCGGCGGGCCCTCGACAAGACTGCGGGCAATCGAACGGCCGCGTCCAAGCTCTTAGAGATCAGCCACCGTGCTCTACTTTACAAGATCAAAGATTATGGGATTCAGTAGCCGCTGATGGATAATCGGGAATGGCGTGGCAAAGAGGAGCGTTGATCCTGTGATGTGGTGTATGCGAAGAGCCCTGACCGCCGTGGCGTTGAGTGCGTCCCTTCTCGCGGCCGTGGGCTGCACGAAGAACATTCCGAACACCACCGTGAAGGACACCCCCGAGAATCGGGCGGTCATCACCTTCATGGAAAACTACCGAAATGCGGTGGAATCGCGGGACGTTGGGGCACTTCTGGCGATGGCGCACCCCCAGTACCTCGATGACAACGGCACTCCTTCGGGTGATGACGATCTCGATTATCGCGCCCTAAAGCGGAAGCTGGCTACCTGGCGGGAGCGCGTCACCGACGTCCGCTACGAGATCAAATACCGCACGATCACTAGGGAAATGGACCGTGTGCTGATCGCCTACCGCTACAGCGCGAGCTTCCGGATCGCCTACGATGAAGAAGACCAGCGCTGGTCCCGTCGTATCGGCGAGAACCGCCTGGTCCTGCTGTACGACAACATTCAGAATCGCTATTACGTGCTTTCCGGCATGTGAAATTTTGCGTTCTTATTGAATAACTACACCAATTCGCGCTACGATCATGTCGATGCCAAGCTGGAAACGGCGCAAGTGAGTGTGCTTGCCCACAAGCGATGAACCGATGAGATTCGAGTGCCATAGTTGTCACGCCAAGTACAAGATCTCGGACGAGAAGGTTCGGGGTCGTGTCGTGCGTTTTCCGTGCCGCAAGTGCGATCAGAAGATCCTGATCGACGGCCGTGAAGGCGATCCCGATGTCACCGTTCCCGCGGGTGCGGCGTACGGCTTCGACGAAGTCACGCGTAAGTCGGAGCCAGCGTCGTCGTTTGGACACGAAGCACCTACCGCGCGCGCACGCCGACCCTCTTCGCCGGTTCGCCGGCGCCAGTCATCGGTGCCGCCACGCCGTCCGTCCGTTGCGTCGCGAAGGTTGTCGTCGGCTCCGGGCGTTGCGAGCAGTGCACTCGTTGGACAGCATCCTGGGTTGGCGCCGCCGGTTCCAGTGAAGCCGCTTGCCGCTGTCGGTGACCTTCCCGAGTGGCACGTCTCGATCAACGATGTCCCGGTGGGTCCAATTCGGCTCGAAGAGATGTCGCACAAGATCGATGCGAGCGCCGTGAGCGAGTACACCCTGGTGTGGCGCGAAGGGTTCGACGAGTGGCGTCCGCTCGCCACTGTTCCGGAGCTCATGGCTTTGCTTCACGAGCGCCGGCACTCGGGCCCACCATCACGGACTTCATTTTCGTCGATGCCGCCGTTCGTCGACTCGCGCACCTCGATTGCCGACTCTGCGATGCCGGCAGCTCCGCCGTCGCCTCCGCCTGGGGCGCTGCAGCAGGCCATGCCGCTCGACTTCGCCCCGCTTGCCGATGCGTTGCAGCCGGAGACGGGTTTGCCGGATGGGCTCAGCGAGATGTCTCAACCGCCTGCGCCCCTCGGTCCCGAGGGAGTGTTTCCGTCATCGCCCCAGCTTGGGTCATTCTCGGGGCTACCCGCCGAACCGGACGAGCTGGTGTCGGTTCCCTCGGTCCCACCTCAGGCCGCCACCGCGACCGCGGAGCCACGCAGCGGACTTTCGCTTGGCACCTTGGCCGTGATCGTCGCAGTGGCCGTGTTTTCGGGGGTCGCTGCCTTCCTCGCCTTCGAAAGGTTCGGGGATTCATTGCTGAAAGACTTGCTCGGAACCGGGGATCCCGCCGCCATCGTAGCACCCGTTCCGAAGCCCGTTCCTGCGCCGGCGCCGGTCGTTGAGCCCGAGGTCGCGGTCGAGGAGAGCGCGAGCGAAGAGCTTGCTGCCGAGGACGGCGAGACGCTTGCTGAGGGCCAAGAAGGAGAAGCAGTAGAAGCCACCGCAGAAGGCGAGCCCGTGGAGGGAGAGGCCGCGGAGGGCGAACCGGCGAACGCCGAGGCCGTCGGCGCCGCGCCGGCCGGACCCGCGATCGAACCCCCGAACCCGGCGGACGATGGTCCGAAAATGGCACCCGCCAGGCCGCGCAGAACCCAAGCCCGACGTAGCCCGCGCCCGAAGCCTGCTGCGGTAGCTCCGAAGGGCGAATCGCTGACTGCTGAAGAACAAAAGCTCCTGAACGAGTTCGACTCGAGTGCCGATACGGCGCCCGCCAAGATCGACGTCGAGAAGTCGGGCAGCACGCAAAGCAAGAACCCGCCGCTCGATGGGGATGCGGTCCGCGCCACGGTGACGGCGAATAAGCCGCGCTTGCAGCGTTGTTACGAGCGATCGATTCGTGGTCAGCAATCAGCTCCCTCGGTCCGTTTGGACGTGACCGTGACGGTCGCTGCTTCGGGGCGCGTCAAAGACGTGAACGCGGCAGGTACCGGACCCGGCGGTCTTGCGGAGTGCGTCGAAGCCTCCATTCGACGCTGGCGCTTCCCCTCATCTTCCGAAGGTGGCCCGGCGAAGTTCCCGATCGTATTCTCTTCGAACTGAGTAGGCCGCGATGCCGATGAAGCCTCTTATCGACGCGGGCACGATCGCCGACCGAGTCGCCGAGCTGGGGCGGACGATCACGCACGACTTCTTAGGCAAGGACCTGGTCATCGTCCCAGTGCTCAAGGGCAGCTACGTGTTTGCCGCCGACCTGCTGCGCCACATCGACCTCGACGTGGCGGTGGATTTCCTTGCGGTGCGTAGCTACGGCGACGAACAGGAGAGCAGCGGCGTGGTGCAGATCACGACCGACCTGAGTAGGTCGATCGAGGGGAAGCACGTGATCCTGGTCGAGGACATCGTGGACACGGGCCTCACCGTTTCCTACCTCTACGAGAACTTGGCGACCCGTCAGCCCGCATCCCTGAAGATCGCCTCCTTGCTCCACAAACCGGCCCGCACCCGCGTCCCGGTGGAAATCGACTATCTAGGCTTCACGGTCGACGACGTGTTCATCGTCGGATACGGCCTCGACTACGCGCAGAAGTTCCGGAATCTTCCATACCTGGCCGTGGTCACCGACGCGGGCGCCTAAGCATCCTATACTGACGGCGGTGACGGACCACGAGGCACCTCAGGACCTGGGCGAACGAATTCGGCAGATCGCGGCCACGATCGCCGGCGAGGTCGACAAGCGCTTGGTCCTGGGCGAGGAGTCGCGCTCCATGCTCGATGCCGCGGCACGTTCGCTCGGGGCCAGCATGGAGCGTTGGGGCCGAAACCCGAGTCTTCGACGCCTCCTTGGCGGGGTGCGGCGCGACGTGCTGACGAGCCCGGGGGAGCAGGTGGAACTCTCGGCGAGCTTGGGAGTGTCCGCAAAGCTCGGAAAGACTGCGCGGTTCTACATCGACGATGCGGTGGTGGCTGAAGTTCCGATCGGCAACAGCCCCGAAGTGCGCACGATGATCCGCGCGCCTTCACCAGGCATCCACCGAGTTGGTATCAAGGTGTGCAACGACCGGGGTGAAGTGGTGTCCGACGTCATCGGGCACCGGCTGCTGCAAGTTGCGAGCGGCCGGCCGGTCGTGCTGGTGGACGCCGCGCTGTTTCTTCCCCGGCTACCCGATGATCCCACGCCGAGGACATCGCCCATCGAAGCATTGCGCGCGCTGGTCGATGAGGGCTTTGAGCTCGTCTACTTAGACATCCACGAGAAAAACCGCGACGCTCTCATTCACGAGCAGGTTCTCAATCAGCGGCTGCCGCCTGGGGCGATTCTCGTCTACTCTGCCGAGGAAGAGGAGCTGCGGAGCCTAGGCGTCGATTTCGTTGCCATGTTTGCGTCGACCGCCATACGCAGGCTGCGTGCAAAGGGTGTCCCGGTCACGACGATTCTGACCGAGCGTGACGAAGAGTCGGAGGAGAGCCGCGCCGAACGTGTGACCCTCATGGCGCCGGCAACGGCTCTCAGCAGGGCGCTCGCCGGGGACTTTTCTCGTGAAATAGAGCAGGCGGCCCAGTTGCTGCGCGACCGAGCGAGCAGCAATCCGCTCGATTGGCGCCTCGATCAAACCACCGAATCGCATCTCGTCCAGGGCAACTCTTTTCATGCGGAGCTCGACAATGGAAAAGCGCGCCGGCGTCTCTTCGCCGCCTTCGACGAGGCCGACTCCACGATTCACATTCAGTTCTACATCGTCCGGCCCAGCGCCTTTGCCGAGCACCTGATCGTCAAGCTCATTCAACGAGCGCGAGCCGGCGTGAAAGTCCGGTTCATGATTGATGCGCTCTATTCCGACGAAGAAGTTCTGGGCCGTATCAATCCGCTGATCCAGTCGCTTCGAGCGGAAGACGGCATCGAGGTTCTTGCGGTGAATCCAATCGAGTCTCACAGGCAGGTCGACGTTTCCAGTTTGAAGAAGCGGGACCATCGCAAGCTCGTGATCATCGACGGCAAGCTGGCGTTCGTGTCGGGGCGCAACGCGAGCGACGAGTACTTCTACGGCTTCGACGAAGTGCCGGTGCACGACAACACGCGTCACGAGCGTATCCCCTGGCTCGATGCGCACGTCGAACTGTCCGGGCCACTCGTC
>CALLDH010000255.1 GCA_937998345.1 uncultured bacterium
ATACGCGACCCTACCGTCCACCTGGAACCCGGCAGGCTTCAGCGAGCCTGTACGAAGGGAGGCTCACTGGCTCTGCTCGAAGGCATGGGCGACGCGGTATAGCGTTGTCTCCTACCAGGGACGACCCACCAGCATGAGTCCTACTGGAAGCCCCTGGCGCCGGCCGCACGGGATCGACAGCGCGGGGTGGTGGCTGTAGTTGAAGGGCTGAGTGTTCGCAACCGGTGAGAAGGCCGTGGCGACGACGACCTCTCGGGACGCGTCCTCCGGCGGCAGCGGCGTAGCCTTCATCGGAGTGGTCGGAAGGAGCAGCAGGTCCACCTCTCTCAACACCGCGTCGTATGCCGTCCGCACGCTCCGCACCGAGTTCATGGCTTTCGCGTAGTAGCGGTATCCATACCGTCGCCGCAGGATCTCCGTGTAGAGCAGCGCGGTCTTGACAGTCTCGGGCAGCTCGTCGGCTCTCTCGCGCCAGCGGCCAAGACAGTCGAGCAGGCCCGGCACGAACAGGTCCTCGCGGCCGATTCCCCCGCCGTCTGTGTGAAGCAGGGTGTGGATGCTCGACTGCATGGCCGGCAGTAGCAGGGCCCCGGCCATCGAGTGGAGCGGGACCGACACCTCCGAGACGTTCGCACCCAGCCGTGCAAGCTGCGCGGCGGCCGTCCGGACACTCTCGTCCACGTCGGACTCGGCGCTGGGCCCGCCGAAACCCTGGCTCAGCACGCCGATCCGAAGCCCGGCGATGTCCTCTCCCAGCGCGTCGGTGTACGCGTCAATTCGCGGCTCTGCCTGACGCCCGTCGATTCCGTCGGCGCCGGCAATCACCTCGAGCAGGAGCGCGTTGTCGGCCACGTTCGCGGTGATGGGTCCCGCGTGATCTACCGGGGGGTCGATCGGGAGGATGCCCGTGTAGGGAACCAGTCCGTGCGTCGGCTTCAACCCAACCGTGCCGCAGAAAGAGGACGGCATGCGGATCGACCCACCCTGGTCGCCACCGATCGCCATGTCCACCTCGCCGGCGGCAACCAGCGCGGCGCTTCCGGACGAAGAGCCGCCCGCCGCGCGCGTCGGGTCGTGCGGGTTCCGGACGGGTCCGGTGTCACTCGTGTGGCTTCCTCCCGACATGCAGAACGACTCGCACACGGCCTTGCCGACGATCGTCCCGCCAGCGTCGAGGATGCGGGTCACGATCGTCGCGTCGACCGGCGGAACGAAGCCCTCCAGAATCGAGGTCCCGCCCATCATGGGTACGCCCGCCAGCATCACGGTGTCCTTCAAGACCACGGTGCGTCCGCTCAGCTTTCCGCTCCTGGCGCCTTCGACTCGCGTCTTCACATACCAGGTGCCGAGCGGGGTCTCTCCGGGCTCCGGACGCGCCCCCGGGGTTCGCGGGTAGCAGACGGGTGGAAATACATCCGGTAGCGCGTCGATCGCGCCCAGGGCGCCGACGAGGGCCGCAACCAGACCTCGGAAGCTCTCCACGTCCTCGGCGTCGAGCGACAGGCCGAAGTCGCGGGCGATCTCCTCTATCTCGATCGACGTGGGGGGGCGAACGGTCATGAGTGCTCTCCTGTTTGCGGTCGCCGGACGTGCCGCGATGACTGAGGAGATTATGACCTCGTCTCCTCAGATCGGTCCAACTCGAAATTGAGTGCTTTCGGGGTTTGGGTCAGGTTTGATGCGAGCCTGCGGAGCGTTCGCCGCCCAGCGAGCTGCCGATGCTGGCGGCCGAGCAGCGCGGGTCGGCCGATTCGCGGTGCTGACCAGGGTCCCCCAGGGTGGGTCGTCCATGGTATCGATGAGCTCGTCAAGGGCTCCTGCAAGTATACGTGTTCATTGCGAGATCCCCGTCACTGCTTGCGATGAGTGCGCGAGAGTCGGGTACGGGTCCGTCGGTTGTTTGCAGCAACCCGGCGTTCTGCTTTGGAGGGCGGAGGGGGCAGCGAGATGCCTGCTTCCCGATAGACCTCCTCGACGGTGCGCGGAGGACGCAGGGCGCGAGGCCGTTCCTGCTTGGGAACCAGAGAGCGGAGCTTTCGTCGGGTCGATTCCACCGGTGCGTAGCGATAGGGCTCACCGTTTTGGAGCATGTACCAGACCAGCACGATGAGCTTGCGGGCAAGCGCGGTGACGGCGACGTTGTAGCCCTTCTTGCGCCGAACGCGATAGAAGGTGGTCGCGATGGGGGATGGGCTCCGTGCGAGCATTTGGGCAGCTTCGATGGCGAGGGAACGGGCGTTTCCAGGGCCGGCCTTGGTGATCCTTCCATGGTGGCAGCGCCCAGCGGACTGGCTGACCCGCGGGACCAGGCCGAAGTAGGAAGCCAGCTGCTCGGGCGAGGGGAAGCGCCGGATGTCGCCGATGGCGGCGAGCAGACCCAAGGCGACGGTGACGCCGACGCCTGGGATCGTCATCAGCAGGTGAGCCTGCTCTTCGATGGCCGCTGTATTCAGCAGCTCTTGATCCGTGGCGTCGATCCGCATCTCGATCGCTTCGAGCAACTCGAGCCCGTTGTGGACGAGAAAGCGCTCCGCAGGAGCGAGCTCGAGCGAGCGCATCCAACGGCGCCCGCGGGCGGAGAAGGCATCGCCTTCCGGTGGGCAGATCAGGCAGCGGTGGAAGGTGGCCAACACGGTGTTCTTGATGGCGACACGCTGCTTGACGAGCAGGCGTCGATGAGAGACCAGCTGGCGCAGGGCCCAGGTCTTCTCATCGGGTAGCTCCACGCTGGGCAGGAAGTCGGCGTGGAGAAGCCGCGCCAGCGTGTAGGCGTCGACCTTGTCGGTCTTGATCTTGGCGTAAGCGATGGCCTTCACCTGCATGGAGTTGGCCACCACCACCCGGCCGGCGTACTGGGAGACAATGGAATGGATGGCCCAGGAGTGGAAGGTGGTCTCCAGGACGACCTGGTCGCGGGGACCCAGACGCCGGGCCCAACCATCGATCTCCTCGGCCGAGCCTCCGATCCGATAGTCCTTTCGATTCGCAGCCTTGGCATCGAGCTGGCAGACCTGGATGAATTCCTTGTGGACATCGAGTCCGTAGAACATGCATGCTCTCCTCTCGGAGCCCTGGGAAACGGGCTGAGTGGGTCAGTCCGTGTCGGGGAAAAACGACACCTATCGATTCGCGCTCGCAGCGCATCCGGGTGGGTCGTAGGGCGGCCAGTTAAGCTTACGGGCTCGCAGCCCAACCATGGGACGGCCGTCCCCGCCAACTCCGACGCTCCCAGGGCTCTCGTCATCTGCTCCACCGGAGCCGGTCCCTGCCCGGAGACAACAGGGGAACTCCGCATGGACACCAACGCAAGACCTATCTCTGCGTTGCTGGGAGAGCTACATACCCGTTAGGCTCGATAGGGGCCGCGGCTTACCGGCGAGTCGTCGGGCGGCTCAAGAAACGCGAGTCGCATCAGCCAGTGTGGTGGACGGAGCAATGAAATGTGGAACGATCAGCGGCTGCTACATCTCCTTGATATTGAGCACCCCATACTCCAAGCGCCGATGGCGGGTTCCACCACCCCAGAACTCGTGGCCGCAGTCAACAGTGCAGGCGCGCTTGGGAGCTTCGGTGCCGCTGCCTCGTCGCCAGCTGGCCTGAGGTCGACAATCCAGGAGATTCGGGCGCTCACGGATCGTCCGTTCCACATCAATCTCTTCAACCCAGGCACGGAGGAGTATGATCAGGAAGCGCGCCCAGGAAAGCGCCTCAGCGAACGGCTCGCGACCTACCACGCGGAGCTGAAGCTCGGACCGGTGCCGGAACCCATTCCGCTGTTTGGCCCAGCTGCTGAACAGCTCGAAGTCCTGCTCGATGAAGCAGTTCCAGTCATCAGCTTCCACTTCGGTGTAGATGCTCCCACGGTATCCAGGGCCCACGATGCTGGAGCAAAGGTCCTCTCTTCGGCGACTACCGTTAGCGAGGCAAGATATCTGGAAGAAGCGGGCGTC